>JASHXR010000077.1 GCA_030043435.1 Microcaldota archaeon | reverse complement strand
AGGCAGGTTCTACCCCAGCGCCAAGGCCGCTAGCGCCTCGGCCCGCGGCTACCGCACGAGGAAGCTTGAGGGCGGTTACAGGATTGTCGTGCCCTCCCCAATGCCCAGGCGCATACTCGACCTCGGCGAGATCGAGCTGCTCCTCTCCGGCGGCTATGTCGTCATAGCAGGCGGCGGAGGGGGCGTCGCGCTCTCCGGAGCCGGCGGGCGCCACAGGTACCTCGACGCCGTCATAGACAAGGACCGCACCTCGTCCCTCCTCGCCACCAGCCTGGGCGCAGAGCGGCTCTTCATGCTGACCGCGGTGCGCGGCGCATGCCTCTCCTTCGCGACGCCCAGGCAGCGCATGATAAGGCGCGCTACTGTCTCAGAGATGCAGCTCCACATCGAGAGGGGCGAGTTTGAGGAGGGCAGCATGCGCCCCAAGGTCGAGGCATGCGTTGCCTTCGCGAGGGCTACAGGCCGCTGCGCAGTGATAGGCAGCCTCTCCGAAGCTGCAGGGGTCATCGCAGGGCGGAGCGGCACAGTCATCTGCCCTGATTAAACAACGCCCCATGGACTGAGATTCCATGGGCCTGCCGGAACGCCGTGCAAGGTCAGACCCAACACAAGATTTATATAGAGGTTGCCTGCATAGTTTATGCTGGGACAGATGCGCAGAACTCATTTTATCATTCATATCCCACCCACATCCCCAACAAATATGAATGGTCTGCATCTGTCCCCTATTCATCCTATACGCGAAGTCGCAGGCCGCGTCCTGCGCCCCATCGCCTCAGAAAGTATTCGACACACGGTGCTGCGCCCGGCCCTCACAGCGCCTGCGCGTACCTGCACTGCTCCGAGATCACCTTGAGGTCCGCCTTGTCCAGCCCCATCTCAGAGGACATGAAGGCCTCTATGCTCTCCTTGTCCAGGTCGTCGTGCGCCCTCTCCACCATCGCAGCTATTATCGGCAGCGTGCCCCTTATTATGTCCCTCTTCGATGAGTGTACAATCGCGGAGAGCCTCGCCGCGATCTCGTCCAGCTCCTTCCGCGACTTCTTCGTCTTGCTGAGCTGCTGCACCCTCGCCGGGAAGGAGTACCTGGCAAGCAGGCTCACGTTCCCGGTGTTGGAGAGCGCGACCCCCGAGGAGAGCAGGACCGAGGAGTACCTCCAATAGCCGTAGTTGCCGGAGCGCGAGCCGTTCTCGTAGAACGAGCTGGCCCTGGCGAGGCGCCTGTACGAGGCGCTCCTGCTCTCGCGCGACGCATACCTTGTCGGTATGTTCTCATCCACCCAGTTTATCATCATCCCAAGGTCTACGTCCGCGTCTGCAGCCGCGTACCTCGCCGCGTCGAAGCTGCGCGAGAGGAAGATCTTGTCCAGCACTGCGAAGATTTCCAGCTTCCTGTCCCGCGTCGAGAGCGACTCTAGCAGCTCGGGCTTCGCACCGAACATCGCCTCAAGGTCGTTGATAGCGCCGCGCACATCGCCGTTGCTCCGCCTAGCTATCTCGGCTATGGTAGCATCAGGCACCGCCTCGCCCTCCTTGACCGCTATGCTCCTGAGATGGGCGGCGAGCTCGGCCGCGTCCACTCTCCTGAACTCCACCCTCTCGACACGGTTCCTCAGGAAGAGGATCTTCCTGTCCCAGAAGTCATTGGCCGTGAAGAGGAGCGGCTGCTTCGACTTCTCGACCAGCTGCAGTATGACGCGCTCTGCCCCCGCATCGAACTTCTCCGCGAGCTCGTCTATCTCGTCGAAGAGTATGACTACCCTCTTGTTGAAGAGGCCCCGCGTCTGGCTCGCCGGCACCACCTTCTTCGAGATCGTCTCTGCATCGCGGTAGTCTCCCGAGTTAAGTTCGAGGACCTCCATGCCATTCTCATACGCCAGCGCCCTCGCAGCTGCTGTCTTTCCCGTGCCTGAAGGCCCTGTGAGCATTATAGGACCGGAGACGACCCCGCCGAGCAGGTCGAGCCCGACCTGGCGGAGCCGCGCCACTGCCTTGACGTTGCCTATGATGCCCGTGAGCGTGTAGGGCGTATACTTATCGAGCAGCATGCGACCATCCCATATGCAGTCGACTCGCGAGTGCGAGTTAACTCTTTGATGAGAAGGGATATATTAGTATACCTCCAAAAAAGGCATGCGGACGCACAGTCAGAACACCTACAGGCTCCTATCGTCTAGTCCGGTCAAGGACGCAGGCCTCTCACGCCTGCGACTCGGGTTCAAATCCCGATGGGAGCAAATGCAATTTACGACGAAAGCCATGGTTCAAATCTCTACCCAAAGAAAAGGGATTTAGGCAAGAAGATAAGATGGTAGTTTGGAAGTGATAGTGGTAAGGCATGGGGAGACTGAGGAGAACGCAAGGCACATACTGATGGGCCACCTTCCTGGCCATCTGAGCGCAAAAGGGAGGGAGCAGGCAAGGGCCCTGGCGCTGAGGCTCAAAAAGGAGCGCATCGACATCATCTTCTCCAGCGACCTCCTAAGGGCGAGGGAGACCACCAGAGCCATAGCAAGATATCACAAAGCCCCTATATTCTACACCAAAGAACTGAGGGAGCAGGATTACGGCGTATTCCAAGGCAGGAGTGTCGACGAGCTTATCCTCGCCCAGAAACGCAGGAAGAATACCACGCCGCCAGGCGGAGAAAGCCTCAAGCAACTGAGGGCACGCGTCAAGCTTTTTATGCAACGGCTCTCTGGCGACAAGAGCATGGCTGACAAACGCATCTTGATCTCGGCGCACTCAGGAGTCGCGTGGAGCATAATGTCCATTCTTGTCCACGCGCCGATGCAGAAGTTCGCGACTGCGCGGCTGAGGAACGGCGGCATGCTTGTATTCGAAGTCAAGGGCAGGCAGGCAAAACTCGTCAATGACGACATGTTTCAGTAAATGCCTTCTATGGCGCTCTAAAGGCTGCGACACAGGGCACTTTATCATCTTTCTTTTCGTCTGACATATTATTACTAATAAACTATATGATCTACTTATCATAAAAGGCTTTTATATAGTTATATAAAAACTAAAGTGGCTATGAAATAAATCATAAAGAAGGTATTTATACCTTATCGTTCATAACAAATTATGATGGCTATTGTAGATGGAAAGTACACCGGCTTTCCCTCCCCTCTGGACATAAAGTTACGACGTGTGTTATTGTATGCTAGGATAAGTGTATTAGCTATGCTTGACTTTTATGGCGAGGATGGGGTTGCATACCAAGACATAAAGGACGCATTAATGCTCGAAGACGGCTCATTAGGGCCCAATCTAATCTGGCTTAAGGATCACAACTATGTTGAGTCTAAGAAAGAGATGGTAGACGAAAAGACAATTGTTGTATACTATATAACAGAATCTGGCAAGCAAACTTGCAATAGCGTTAAGCACTGGCTTGACAGTATATTTATACGCAAAGACAGAAAGTAAAGACAATAATGGGAATTTTATGAAGGAACAAACTAGAAAAGTGCTCGGATACCTAGACCTATTAGGAGTTAAGATAGACAGCGACCGCTTTGACTCAAGAATAAAGGCGCAAAAGTTAACTTATATTATTCAAAAGATTATTGGTAAGCAATTGTACGATGATTTCGATTTCTATATAAGAGGTCCATATTCTCGTGAATTGGCGAGAGATTATTTTGGTAACAAAGAGGAGTTTGTAAAGGGCAAGAGTGATTATAAGCCGACAAAGGAAGAATATAGAGAAATAGAAAGAGTGAAGCCCTTGTTGGACACTCTGAATCAAACAGATTTAGAGATAGTTGCTAGTCTACTCTTTTTGGAAAAGGACAGGGGTTTTGATGAAAATAATGCAGAAATAGAGCTTAATTCACGTAAGCCGCATTTGAAACAGGAGGACATATGGAGAGGGACAAACACTATAAAGAAACTCCTCTTAACGGAAAAGCTTCGTGAAACGATAATGGATTCCCTAAAGAGCGAAATAGAAGAGTGGGACAGCATAAGTAATGAGAGTTTGGGAAGGTTCGGGCAATGATCACATGGAAGAGTGCAGCATACACAATGTTGATTTTGGGACCGGCAAAGGACATGAACAGAGCAATCCAAGGCCGGCAATAATACTGAAAGCCATAGGCGAATTAGGTATGTACATAGTAATACCATTGACAAGCAATTTAGGACACCTTAACCTTCCATACACTATTCAAATAAATAAGACCAGCTCAACTAATTTAAGGGATAATAGTGTTGCGCTCGTATTCCAACTCAGAGCTATAGACAAGGTTAGAATATCAGGAACTCAGATAGGCAAGATAGAGGAATACCAAGCAAATAAGATAAAAGGCGCGTTGAAAGAGATGTTTGCACTTTAATAAGGTCTAACTATCAGATAACGTAAATATCGGAAGGTGCATCCTATCCCTACCGGATTGCCCCACATCATAAGGCAATCACGCTATCTTAGCAAAGTGCGTGTTCGCTTTTCATACTTCAATCGAACACTACATCGATGCTCTGCATGTTTACGTCCCAAGCCATGCTGCAGTCGCGGCTGTGCCGTTCCGCGTCCCTCAGGACACCCCTCTTGTTAGAGTGCCTTGAGTCGTACCCGCACGCACAGGAGAAGACATACTCTCCCATACCCTTTCACCCCCTGATGGATTTTCCATCTCGAATATTTAAACCTATTCTACATATTCGGCCTTTGCCGTTCTGCACCGCGATTCAGACGACAGATTCATATCACTGTCAAAAGCATGCCGCGCCTCGCCGTCAAAGCAAGCGCCATGCAGCGCTCTCATCGACAGCTGCACCCACCATAGAAAAACAATATATATGAGTACCCGGAAAATGATACGGGTGGGCAGGATGCGCTTTGCTAAGACCCCAGAGGAATCGCTCGAGAGGCTCCTCAGGCGAGCCGACAGCGCGGTGATGGCCGCGAAGCCGTACAAGGCAGCGAGGCTTTACAGGAAGGCGTACTACAAGGCTGAGGCAATAGGGCAGGCCGAACACCTGGCCGGTATCGCGTGGTGGGCCTCGTCCATGTACGAGGCCGCAGAGCCGCACCGCACCGTGGGCGCTGTCAGGCGCATGCTCTCGGACATCCAGCCGGTATACCCGTTTGTGATGTATATACCTCCGCACATATACGAGCAAGACGCCCTGATGCGCAACACAAGATATGCGCGCCTTGTGGAGCGCGAGGAGTGCCTCAGGGGGGCAGGACACTTTGCGTACCTGGCCGACGACGCGTACATGGAGCTGAAGATGGACAGGGCCCTGCGCGACGTAGTCGCAGAGAAGGAGGCGCTGGGGCGCGCGCTGCGCAGACGCTGATAGGCTCTGCCGCGATATCATAGCGTCTTATAGAGCTGCAGGAACGGGATGCCTTCCACTGTAGCTACCTCTGCCTCCGAGGCCATGCCCCTGCTTATGAAGACGGACACAGACTCGCTACCTACCGCGTTGGCAGTATATATCTCCTCGCCGGAGATGGCAGCCTCTGCGGCGCCTGCGCTCACGAGGTCACCCTTGTAGAAGCCCGCATACCTCTTCAGGTCGAGCTCCCTCTTCCCCTCCCTGAGCTCCCTGCCCAGGAGCTTCTCGTCGCACATGGCCACTATCGCACCCTTCTCCGTCTCGTGGATCTTCAGGTACAACATCTAACCATACCTATAGAAGAAGAAGAAGGTCGAGCTGTAAAGGAAGCCGTACCAGAGCAGCCACATCCCGCCCGAGAAGTTGTCTATGAAAAGGGCTACTGCGCCAAGTACGAAGAGGAATAAGGCCAGCGCTATCTCCATCATGGAGCTCTTCGCCGCAGCTGCCAGGCTCCTCCCCCTCCTTGTGCTGATGCGCGCCCACCGAGTCCCTCCGGGGCTGAGGCCGAGCAGGGCGCTCACCGCGGCCTTGGCCCTCACCATGACCAGCGCGAAGTTGACTATGAAGATCATCGCCCCCTTCTTCATCGAGTTGAAGTAGAGCTTCGTCAGTATCACCGGGGTGAGTATGAAGCTGAGCAGGGCAGCTATCCCGAAGAGCTCGAGGTAGATGTTGATGTTGTTGGTCACGAGGAGGTGCTGCAGGGTTATGTGCGCGATAGGGAAGGCTGAGAAGACTATGAAGACGGAGATGATGGTGAAGAAGAGCAGTATGGTGGAGAGGTAATTGAGCCCGAAGCCGTGCGTCATGTAGTCCAGCTGCGAGAGCGGGGAGAGCGGCTTCGTGCCCCTGCCGCGCTTCGACATGAAGAAGTACTTCAGGAACTGCGTGTCGCCGTAGTTGTACCTCCACTGCTGCTTGGCGAGCTCGCTGAACGTCTTTATCGGCTTTCCCAGCGCATAGACCTTCGGCAGGTATAGGCTCTTGTACTTGTTGATGTCTGACTCGAAGCTGAAGAAGGTATCCTCTATTATGTACTCGGGGAAGCCGCCTATCGCGTCGATCGCTGACCTCCTGATGATGCCGCACGAGCCTGCGAAGATGGCCGTGTTGTTGAGCGCCCTGGCCGGCTGTATGAACTTGAAGAAGAACGCGTCGAAGAGGTCTACGGTGTCTGAGAAGAGGGTGCCCTTGGCATACCTCTTCTCTGTCTGTATGTACGAGACGCTCTTGTCGCCGAAGTACGGCAGGCTGTCGAGCAGGAAGTTCCTGTCCGTGAGCGTCTCGTCATAGTCGAAGATGGCCACGAACTCCTCCTTCGACACCTTGAGCATGCCATTCAGGGCCCCTGCCTTATACCCCTTCCTGTCGCTCCTATGGAGGTAGACGATCCCGTTCTTCCTGCTGAACGACTCCAGGCGCTCCCTGATCTGCGCTTCCGTTGAGTCATCGAGCAGGTAGTACCTGACCTTCGATGCAGGATAGTTCATCGTCTTCAGCGCGGTCAGGTTCTTGATTACTATATCTGGATTCTCGTTGAAGGTCGGCACAGCTATCGCGACAGTCGGGAACCTGCGCATGGGCTTGAGCGCCTTGGTTATGCGGTCTATATACTCGTTGTAGAAGTAGGAGCGGTAGTACCAGTACGCCGTGGCTATGTTGAACACCCCGGAAATGATGGAGAGGCAGAGGAAGGCGATTGCGATTGCGTACGTATAGAGCGAGACCGCGTTGTAGAGCAGGTAGACCGAGAAGATTACGCCCATCGCCGTAAGCACCGAGAATAGGACTATGCTGAGAAAGCCTATCCTGTTGTTGCCTGCCGTGCGTTCCATGCGTGCCACGCTAGTATTCAAACAGTGCTCATGCTGACAGCGTAACATCTCACCTCTCGTTTTTAAATAGATAGGTGTTCTGAAGGGTCCAAGAGGCCTGCAGTTCCTCAACATGATG
>JASHXR010000076.1 GCA_030043435.1 Microcaldota archaeon | reverse complement strand
TTCTCGTACGCAGTCTCGAAGCCGCTGCCCCACACCATGCTTATGACGGATTGAGGGTCCAACGTCTCTGTTATAAGCGGGCTGCCGGTATCCTCCACAGTTGGAAAGATCTGGAGGTCATAACCGACGTCAGGGTCGTAATATATCGTGGTCGCATATCCGTCGTCTGGGGCGACTGGGACGGTATTCACATAGCCTGTAATGGCGTTGGACGTGGACTCCACGACGAATGGTAAGACTGGCATGCCTTCTGTTGTAGTAACGCTGTTGACATCGAGGTCTTCAACCAGCGGATACGAGAACGTGTTGGACGATATTATGTCAAGGTATGTTGAGAGTCCAAAGGTCCCTGTCAATCCGTTGTCTATGGTGTATGAGGCCGTTTTCTTTACCTGGTAGTCTGAAGGCAGAGTGGTACCCTCGAAGTTCAGGTATGACGTGAACACATTTGCGCCATTGTCGTACTGCGCGTATGCAGGGCTCAGTTCTGGCGCCTCTCCTATGAAGTTGCCGTCAAGGAGGTTGTTAGATGTCGAGGCAAAGCCCAGATATATGGAATTGCTCGTCGCGCTCCCCGTATTTGCGGGAAGGTATTCGTCAGTGTCAGGGCTCTTGAACCATATTACCACATTGGCGCTCGAGGAAAGCTCGTTTGCCGGAGTCTGCTCGTCCAGCACGTTGCCCTCAAGCCATGAATACGCGACGGTCCCGTTTGCGAAATAGATCGCAATGTTATCCAGCGAATTAGATTCCCGCGCATTGTACGCAAGCGCATTGAAGTCTATCAGCAGCGGCGTGTTTGCCTGCACTGCTGAGCTCTGGTAGTTTGTGAGCCCGAAGGTTATGCTGCTGGAGAGGCTTATCCTCCTTACGTAGACATTGTTGGATGTCAGCCCTGCGGATATGTCGTTTGCGTACAAGGTCGTGTATCCCAGAGGAAGCGAGTCATAGGCAAGCGTTGCTGTAGTCGTTCCCGAGGCCAAGGCCGTGCCTGCAGAATCGTCTATCTGGCAAGTGTCCCCTGAGTAGCAGGTAGCTGTTACGAGCGCGGTGTCTGAGGCCGACCCAGCAATAACATCTATCGCGTTTGGCTCCAGCGCGTTGGCTATCGATATGGAAGGCGGCGGCACCAAGCTGACAAGACTCTCGAATTGCGCAGAGGCCATCACACCGTTGGGAGGATTTACGCGCATCCTGAACCACTGGTAGTCCGCAGTCTGGCCGTTGTTGTCATAGAGCATCGGATAGGCGCTGCTTTCCGATACAGCAGATGTCGTTGTCTCTGAAATGCTGTAATTCCATGTCGCGCTTGCGCCTGTTCCCTGCCAGCTTGCGCTTGCCACAAATGGGGTGCTGGGGTTCTTCGAGTACTGGACATTGGTGCCTGTCCCGCCGTCTACATAGACAAGCTCGAATCCAACCGGAGAGCCCCCTCCTGCGCCAGCTCCTACAGCGTCGCCAAGGATGCCCCACCAGAGTGCGCTGTTGCCCGTAGGGCTGCTGTCGGTCCACCCAACAAGCTGGTCAGAGCCTGATGTTGCCGACGTAAACAGGCCGTCTATCACGTTGCCCTGGGGGTCGTAGGACCCGCCTGCATCATACAGGGCCGCGCTCTCCCCTGTTTCGGCAGATTCCTCAAGCCCATTATCGAATGTGAAGCTTCCGCCAGTAGCCACTTCTGTCCATCCGGAAGGCTGTGATGTCCCCTGGAAGTTAAGGTAGAGCGGGAAGATGTTGGCTCCGTTGTCGTATTCCGCGTATACGCCGTTGCAATTGACTGGGTTGACAGGGTTGCCAGAGCAGCTCAGCTGCGGCGCCTCTCCGGTAGTCCCGGTGCTCATGAGGTTGTTGGAAGCCGGTGCGAATCCCATGTACACTATGTTTGACGAGTCAGCCTTCAGGAACGTGTTTGCAGGGGCTATCAGCAACCAGTAGACCGTGTTAGTAGAGGTGTAGAGGCTGTTCGCATTGAGCTCGTTAGTGGAATTGCCCTCAAGCCAGCTTGGTATGATGGTGCTGTTGGAATAGAAGAACTCGACGTTCTGCAGGTTCGGCGCCTCGTAGCTCTCGTATGCGAGCGAATTGACGCTTATCATGATCTGAGAGTCCTGTGCGAAACCCGAAGTCTGGCTGTTTATCAGGTTCACAGGCACATAAGCGATTATGCTTGAGGGCACTGAGAATGCTGCAACGCTGCATATGAGGAAGAGCGTCGAGACTGCGAAAATGAGTGCATGGAGCCTCATATCCACTAACCGATGTTGAATACGACCGGCGTTTATTTAAAGCAAGCGCAAGCACAGAAAGACGAACCTTCCCCCAGCGCTCCCTGGGATGCGGTAACTGGCCTCTCAAAACTCATTTCACGAACCTGAGGTAGATCTTGCGGTACTGAAGCAGCATGCTTATAAGACCACTATACCCGAAGCGCTTCTCGACGCGGTCAGTGCCCGTTGGATGGGCCGCCATTGTGCCCGCTGTTGGCTGCCGTTACCGTCACAGCCGTTGAACCAGAGCTAGGTGCATCTGCCTTGTTGCCAGGATATGCTGCAGTTATCGTATAGGTGCCTGACGCTGAGTCCGTATACGACGCCGTGCAGGTCTCCGTGTCGCCCCTGGTCGAGCACGACTCCCTAGAGAACGAGCCTGAGGTAGAGCTGAACGCAACGGTGCCTGAAGGGTCTGTACCCTTGACCGTGGCCGTGCACGTAGTCGTGGAACCTGCCCTGAACGAGTCAGGAGAGCACGAGACCGCGGTTGTGGTCGCAGCCAGTGTAGTCGACGGAGTGGAGATGGTCACCGATGCAGTACCTTGGCTTCCCTCATTGTTCGCATCCCCTGGGTACGCAGCGGTTATGGTGACCGAGCCTGCGGCGCTGTCCGCATAGGTCACCTTGCAGGTGCCTGAAGACAGCGTGCACGGCGAGCCTGTGAACGAGCCAGTCCCGTCAGACGTGGTGAACGTGACTTTGCCTGTAGGGCTGTATCCCGAGACTGTAGCTGTGCATGTCGTGGTCGAGCCTGCGGCGAAGGATGGGCATGAGACCGTTGTGGAAGACGAGGCCTGCCCTACAGTCACCTGCGTGGGAGACGAGACGCTTGCTGCGTTGCTTCCCCCTCCTGAATACGATGCGGTCACGGTCTGCGAGCCTGCCGCAGTGGCTGTGTACGTGATCGTGCATGCTGCGGTGTCTCCTGAATCAGAGCAGGCGCCGCCTGAGAAGGTGCCTGCAGAGGCAGAGAAGGTGACCGTGCCGCTTATAGCGGACTCGCCGCTGATGGTCGCTGTGCATGCCGATGTGCTTCCGACTTTGATGCTGGAAGGAGAGCACGAGACCGATGTGGAGGTGGGCTCCAGCGTCGAGGCCGCGCCTCCGTACGCTACCGTGAAGCTGGACGTGCCGTCACTGCTGAGAGCAGATGGCTGCGCCAGCGTAGAGCTCTTGCCTGACCCGCTGACCATAGTGATGTCAGCCACTCCGGGCAGCGCGCTTATCTGCTGTAGTCCGCTACCCATGTCCGCGAAATCCGTGCCTGGCGTAGCTGTGAAGTCGTAACCGTAATACGCGGTGCCGAAGTCTGAGAGCGTGGTCAGCGTGCAGGTCCGCGAGCAGATCTCAGGCCGCTCCTCGACCCATTCCGCGGAGAGCTCCGATGACTCGTACGTGACTGTAGTCGTGAACGCCTCGTTGCTGGTCAGGTCTGTAAGCGTTATCTCCCATTCGTCAGTGCCTATGAGCTGCACGTTTGCGGTTATGCTGTCCCCGGGATTGACCGTGAACCCGCTTATCGCGGTCTCTGACGCAGGCAGCAGCTCGTACCATGCGGTGTAATGCGCAGCGCCGTCGTAGTAGTCCGATTCTGTGCCTGTCTGTATGAGCGTGTCATCGCTGTACCCGCCTATGCCCACCCACTGCGCAGAGTAGGTGGCTGAAGAGGTCGGGTTCGCGGTCTGCACCACCCACGAGCCCTGTACCGCGTTGGCCACTGCTGAGCCCGACGTGCTCGCATATCCTGCCCAGTTGGTCGACTCCACCGAGGTGGTGGCGCTCTCCTGGGCTCCTATCTCGGCTCCGCCGTTCGAGAGGCTCGACTGGCAGTTGTATATCCCTGGCGTGTATGCGGCGTTCTCAGCGTTGCCATGCGTGCACGGCGAGACTATGCTGTTGAAGTCCACTGCAGGCTGGGTGCCCAGTGAGAAGGTCTTGCGCCCGTCTACGTAGCTGTACGGTGTCGTAGGGCCTATCTGCACTGTGTGATAAGTGTCGGAGAGGTTGGTCTGGTTTATCTGCACAGTATAAGATGGCTGCCCGCCGCCTAAGTATGCAGGTCCTGCCTGGAACCCAAGGCCGCCTGAGTATGCAAGGCCGTATGACCCTGCGTACGCAAGCACAGGTGCAGTAAACAGCGCGACGGCAGCGAAGAGCGCCATCAGATTTCTATTATACATGGAGAACCGCACCCCGTTGCGACTCACTGCTTATCCACGAGTACTTTATGCTCTAGTCTTTATATACCTTGCGAGGCCCCGCCGCTTCACGACGTCTTCGTAATGCGCGGTTGTGGTGCGCAAAGGCACTCTACGATGCACAAAGGTCTCGAGCGCATAGGACAGTATATCTGCGTAGAATGCAAGGCATGGGTGTCATATTGGGAGGTCATATTAATAGCCTTTCAGGTCTAATCCGTATCATGGCAAAGAAACAGAAGGGAAGGGCAATGAGATATGCGTGGCCAGCCGCCGCAATGCTGGTCGCAGCCCTCATACTGCTCCTGCTTGGCAGCTACCTTGTTGTACAGAGACATACTATATCGGATACCTTTGCCGTGATAAACGACACTACCAACCAGGTCGTGTGGGCAGGCTCAGGAGACCTGTGCATACCCGCGGCTCCAGGCACCCGCCTAGTCTCGGATTGCAGCGCTGTAGGAGGCGCAGCATACAGGTGCAACAGCACTACCTATGCCATCAGCGCAAACCAGATAAGCTGCGCAAGCATCGCATCAAATCAGTTGGCTGGGTGCGGCAATGTGACTACAGGGGCACTGGGAAGCAACCAGAGCTATGTCTGCGCCTCGGTCGGGTCTGTCTACGGACTGCTCTTCACAAGGAACGGGACTGCATCAAACTTCACGCTGGACGATACCGGCCCTGATTCTGCCACAATAACCATAAGGGGATGGTGCACCCCATGCGACAACTCTCCGCCCTCATCCGCCAATTATACGGTAACGCTGAACCAGACCGTGAGCACTCCATGCTCTACAGGCACTGACCTGCAGCTGATAGCACTGAACGGCAGCCGTGCCCTATTCCTAGAGACCCGGTTCAATGACCAGGTATGCATCTAAGTAGGTTACCTGGGCGCATATCAGCATTTACGAGGGCTGGTGCGTCTGTTACTGTAGCAAGCGCTTGGATCGAAAGCGCCAGCGTGTCGGCCATAACAGGGGTGTATTGGCTATGACAGAGGCATCAAATCCAGGTCAAAGCACCTACTTCTTCTTCAGCTTCGAGGTGCAGAACGGGCATCTCGTGGCCTTTATGTTCACGCTGGACGTGCAGTATGGGCATGTCTTGGTGTCCGGGGCAGTTGGGCTTTTCTTCTTCATAGACTGGAGTTTTGCGACAGGCTTTATTATGAAGAAGAACACGGCCAAGGCTATGGCAAGGAACGCTATGACCGAGTTTATGAACGAGCCTATAAGGAAAGTACTGCCATTTATGGTGTAGGAGATGCTTGC
>JASHXR010000075.1 GCA_030043435.1 Microcaldota archaeon | reverse complement strand
TGCTGCCATACGTACGCTGCGGGAGCATCCCGAGCTCCTCTCGATGGCGCGCAACGGATGCGGGGAAGGCAGCTCGAATAGGACCAGGGAGGAGAAACCGGCGGGGGCGGAAGGGGGCAGGGCACAGGGGGATGTGGGTGTGGGATACAGGATCGGGCCTGACGGCAGGTACGAGCCTTTCAGGTACAGGAGGAGCGTGGCGGCGGAGAAGGAAGATGCAGGGCAGTGACCCCATGCACTTCATGATGGTGCATGCAGAGAGAGATAGGCATGCGTGGCGCCAGCCGAGGTCGTTGCATACACAGGAGCACCAGGGGCGCAGCTGTCACTATAGATTTGTCAAGCTCCAATGGGAATTGTGTGCGGAAGTCTTTTATTCCTTACTGGCTGAAAGGTATCGATGAGTATGGACAGGCGCGCAGTAACACACACACACGCACACGCACACGGAACGCGCGCGAAAATAGGATAGCGCCATTCGCCAATCTCGCTTCCTCTTTCTCCGCACCTATACGCAAAGGCAACTTACGCTCCATCAGGACCCAGTCTGCGATGGAGTACCTTATGACGTACGGCTGGGCGATACTAATAATCGCCATCGTCCTCGGCGTACTCTATTACCTCGGAGTCTTCAACTCAGCAACTCTTGCGCCGAGGGCGCAGCCTGGCTCGTGCCAGGTCTTCAGGCCGAACGGCGCAGGCACCTCGTTCGACATCGGACTGGAGGGCACTTGCAACGACGAGCTTCCAGAGTATGTCGCCCAGTTTAGCTCTGCATCAAGTTCTGTTACAATTCCAAACTCTCCATCGCTCAGTATAAATGGCCCTTTCACTGTTAGTCTTTGGTTCTCAAGTCTAAATCCGTACACCTCTTCCATAAGTCTGGAGCTTTTCTGCACCAGGACTGAGGGGGAAGACACGTTGGACATTCAGCTTCACGGCAATGATGACGCCTACTCAATAAACGGGATACATGGTGATCTCGGCACTGGATCCGCATGGCTGTCAACCAGTGTAAATTACGCTTTCAACTTCGCCCAAAACAACTGGTATAACGTGGTGGAGAGTTTTACTTCAAACGAATGGAGCATATACCTTAACGGCGTAAATGTCGCTTCAGGCGCATACTCATCTAACACCCCAAGCCTGCTTGGTCAAGGATCGTACATTTCCTTGGGTCTGGAAGACCCAGGCAGCTGCGGCCCTTCAGGTAATTCAGGCATCTCTCTGGCAAACGTCCAAGTATACAACACATCTCTCTCGCAGGCGGAGATAACGGCACTCTACGACGAGGGGATAGGCGGTGCTCCTATCAAGCCGCAGAACATCACAGGGTGGTGGCCGCTGAACGGCAACGCGCAGGACTACTCAGGCGACCTTAACAACGGAGTGGCGAACAGCGTCACATACACCAGCGCGTGGACAAGCGGGTATACCGCGCCTTAACATTGGTATCCTTTGGTCTAGGGCTTGCTTATGCAGCCGTGTAGAAAAGCAGTTTCTCCTTCTTCAGCTTGCCGTTCTTTTGGTCTACTGAAAGACCTACACATTTAGGAGTGACGACACAGATTATGACTTTTGCATCTGATCCGAGATCCAGATAGGGGAGGGAATGGCGACGCCCTCTATCTCTATCTTTGCAACTCCCTCGCCTTCAGACTGGGGCGCATGGCCGCAGATGCAGAGGCGCAGTCATGTGGAGAGCAATAGGTCTATCAGCGCGCCGGCAGACCACGCCTGTGGCACACAGGAGAGCGGTCTCATCCTATCTGCGGGAATCAGCTTGTTGGAGGCCGAGACGCCGAAGTACTCCGGCATCGCCCCTATCTCAGCGTATGCGCCGATGAGGGCCTTCTTCACCCTCTCGTATTCCCTCTTGTATCCCATAGCCTTGAGCCCCTGCGCCACCACCCAGTTGTCATGGGGCCAGATCGCTCCGCGCTGATATGCGTAGGGGTCGAATTCGGGCTCCAGCACAGAGTGGGTCCTTATCCCGTACGGCGTCCACATGTCAGCGGCGAAGAGCCTCTCTACAACGAGGTCTGCCCTCTCCTTGCTTATTATTCCGGTGAAGAGTAGCTGCCCCGGGTTGCTCGTCACAGGCGCGACCTGCTTTCCGTTGCCGTCTACAGCTATGGCATAGCACCCCTTCTTCTCATTCCAGAACGCCTTGTCGAACACGGCCTTCACGCGCTCCGCCCTCTCCCTCAGCCTTCCTTCAAGTCCGGCGCTTCCGGCGAGTGCTGCAAGCTTGGCAGCTGAGAGGAGCGCAAGGTAGAGGTAGCCTTGCACCTCGACTACAGCGATAGGGCTTGCCATGTTCTCGAAGATGTTTCCAAGCCCGTCCTTCCAGCTCTGCGAGGGAAGCCCTTCCCCGCTGGGCCTGCAGTCATACTTGAGGAGGCCGTCGCTCTTCATGCCGTACCTGAGCAGCCATGCTATGGCATCTGCGGCCCTGGGCCAGACCTCGCGCAGGAATGGCGCATCGTTCGTCCTGGCGCAGTACTTCTCAAGCACTATCAGGAAGAGCGGGGTGCTGTCTACCGAGTAGAAGACCGGTATGCCTATCTTGAGCCACTTGGCGCTGTCCTTCTTGTAGGTGCTGTAAGGCTCCCTTGACGGATCAGGCCAGTACTCGTGCAATATCTTCCCTGGCTCCTCCGCAGTGGCGCGGTCTACCTTCCTGCCCTGCAGCCTCGCAAGCGCTGCAAGGCTGTCCCTGGCGATAGAGGCATCGTAACCAAGCAGCTGCCACGACGAGATAAGAGAGTCGCGGCCGAAGAGGGCCATGAAATTGGGATACCCGGCGTAGAGGTAGCCGTCCTTGCTCCTGAGCTTCT
>JASHXR010000074.1 GCA_030043435.1 Microcaldota archaeon | reverse complement strand
ACCTCCTCGCCGACTGGCCTCCCTTCCTCACCTTGGCGTGCGCCATCGAGGCGAGCTTCTTCACCACCTGTATGTGCGACCCCTTCAGCGTGGCTATCGTGGCCTCGCGCCCGTCGAGCACTACGAGGGCGTACATGTCCTTGGCGCCTACCATCTCCTCTATCGGCCCTATCAGGAAGGTCGAGTCGCACCTGTATATGTTTATGTGCAGCGGCAGCGGCGGCTCCATGGAGAAGAGCTCGATGTCAGTCTTGCCCGCGTCCCTGGAGATGTTGCCGCAGAAGACCACTATGCCGTTCTTCGGCGTCTGCCTGTAGAGCTTGAGGTACTGCACTATCTTGTCTATCGCAGCCTGGACGTTCGTCCTTGTCGACTTCGACTTTATGTTTCCTGACTCGCTGTGCTCCTGCCTGAGCCTCCCTATCTCCTCGGAGATCTGGTATCCGGACGGGACATAGATGCTTATCAGCTCGGTGCCGTATCCCCTCACCGACTTGAGCCTCTTTATGTCCTTTATCATGTCGTACTCCTTCTTCATCGTGCCACCCCGCTGAACCTGAACCTCCCAGACGAGAGGTCCGAGAGCTCCTCGTAGATCGTGCGCGAGGCGGAGTGGCCATCGAGATGGCACCTGCCGTCGTTGCAGATCTGTATCGCCCTCATCCCCATCCTCCTCGCCTCTTCCACGTTATCCTTGCTGTCGTCAAGGAAGACCACCCTGGACGGCGTGGTGCGCAGGAGCCTGAGGAGCAGGGAGAACGCACCGCGCGCCGGCTTGAATATCCTCCCACCATCCATCCTATCCAGGGTTATCATCTTCTCCTTCTCTACGAGGGGGCGTATGCCCAGCTTCGAGACCACGCGCCCCGCCCAGATGGCAGGGCTGTTGGTGAAGAGGGCGATCCTTGCCATCTTCCTCAGGGAGCCTATCTCATTGATCAGCCTTATGCTCCTCGCTATCCCGAACCTGGACGGGTCGAGGTCGTAGATGGTGTTCATGACGTGCATTCTCTGCTTGTTGTACCTTGTGCAGAGCAGGTTGACCGCGTAGGTGACCCTGCCTCTCCTGATCGGCACCATGAGCCCAGAGACGAACGATTTGGGTATGCCTGCTTCAGCTGCGTAGCTGCGCAGCCGCGCTCCCGCAGACCTGCACGCCTCGACGTACTTGCGATGCGAGTAGAGCGTGCCGTCGATGTCCAGCACCACGTAATCGTAGACGCGATCCATGTCTCTCCCCGCTGCCTAGCCTATCCTCTCCTTGCCCATGTACGGCACCAGCGCCTTAGGTATGGCTATCGTGCCGTCTCCGTTCGAGTAGTTCTCGACGATGGCGACGATAAGGCGCTCTATCGAGCCGCTGGCCGTGGAGTTGAGCGTGTGCGCGTACCTCCTCTCCCCTCCCTCGTCGTACCTTACGTTGAGCCTGAGCGACTGCCAGTCCGTGCAGTTGGAGCAAGAGACGAGCTCCCTGTACTCCCCTGTCGAGGGCATGTGCACCTCGAGGTCGTACTTCTTCGCAGCCACCACACCTATCTCACCGGTGCAGATGTTGACCACCCTGTAAGGCAGCTCGAGCTTCCTGAAGACCTCTTCAGCGTTGCCTATCATCTCCTCGAAGAGGTGCCACGAGTCCTCCTGCCTCGAGACGGCGAACTGCTCCACCTTGTAGAAGTGGTGCACCCTGAAGATGCCCTTCGTGTCCTTCCCGTGCGCCCCAGCCTCCCTCCTGAAGTTGGGGCTGATGCCTACGTACCTGAGCGGCAGCTCCTTGGCTGAGAAGACCGACTCTGCCACCATCGCCGCGATAGCGTGCTCAGAAGTGCTGATGAGGAAGAGCTCGTCGTCTACAGTCTCGAGCACGCCCTTCCCTTCTGCCTCCTTCGGGTCCGAGACGCTGTAGAGCGCCTCCTCGAAGTCGGCCAGCGCTGTGGCGCCCTGATAGTACCTCTTCTTGATCATCAGCGGAGGGGCTATGAGCGTGTATCCCTTCCCTATCATTATGTCTATGGTAAAGCGTATGAGCGCCTGCTCGAGCAGCGCCAGGTCCCCCTTGAGGTAGTAGAAGCGCGCGCCTGCGACCTCCGCCGCCTTCTCCAGGTCGAGCAGGCCCATCCTCTTGAGCAGGTCTGCGTGGCTCTCCGCCCTGCCTGCCCTCTGCTTCCCCCATCTCCTCAGCTCCACGTTCTCCCCTGCGTCCTTCCCGTACGGCACGGACTCGTGTAGCGTGTTGGGCATGTTCATAAGGAGCGAGTCGAGCCTGTCCCTGTAGCTGGGCAGCTCCGCCTCGATGTCGGATATCTTCGACTTGACTGACGCCAGGGCCTTTATCTCTGCCTCGGCCGACCCTCCCGTCTTCTTCACCGCTGCGACCTCGAGGCTGCCCCTGTTCCTCTCCGCCCTGAGGCGCTGGAGCTCGGTGTCAAGCTGCCTCGACTGCTCGTCGAGCTTGAGCAGCTCCTGTATAGGGTAGTCCGAGCGCCTCCTCGACATGGACTCTTTTATCTCGTCCAGGTGCTCCCTCACGTATCTTGCCGTTATCATCTCTACCAACTGATACTTGGTGAACACAGGTATAAATACCTTCTAAGGGGAAGGAATGGCATATGGCGCAGGGGTGGCAGAGCCTGGCCAAATGCGGCGGGCTTAGGACCCGTTTCCTTTGTGGATGCGAGAGTTCAAATCTCTCCCCCTGCACACCAGACTTACGACGTCAAAGTAGGGTCCGGAAATCCGCAGAATAAACCTTCAAGGAGCGAAGGTTTCGAGGACCTCTTCGAAACCCCCAAGCGTGCGCCCATGAGCATTTCATGGCGCCAATTACAGAAGATGCAATCCATACTTCATAAAACACAAGGCATCCTGTTCCTACCTGCCATTTAATCTTAGTTTGACGCTACTGCAACGCGCTTCTTTGTGCGCATTATGGTACTAACCATCTTTATAGCGGTCTTGCTAGCCTCAAGGATCTCTATCTCAAGCGGCTTGCCCTTCTTGTCGTAGTGCGTTATTATGTTGCCTTTCTGCTCGCCGAAGTCGAGACTGCCACTGCCCAAGACCAGCACAAGTATGTCTGTCTTCGGATCGTACTTATATATCATACCTAACACTTCTCGCCTTGTATGTAGTAATTACTACTAGAAAGCTTTTATGCTCTTCTACTATAACACGGAGCACGTGGCCATTCAGCCGTCTCTGGTATATCCTGCGCTCAGTATGCCCTTTGGTAACGGAATCAGGCGCTTCAAGCGTCCTTTCTACGCTTGCTTTGTCAACGTCATACCTGTGCATGCGCTCCAATGCATGTGAAGTGAACTCTATCTGCATGGTTGAGATAGCACATTCAAAGCTTAAATAAATGCCCCTTAGGTATCAAGCGCAGTCCAAAACTCTCCCCCTGCAAACTGTCCCTGCTTTCTCCTCTCGATACAAATCTAAGTAGGAAATATATAAAAGGTACGGATTCCATAACACCACTTGCCCGCCTCCTGCGGGCCTCGTGTGCGGCTCCCCCAAGGCGGCGTCATGGCGCGGAGCGCGCAGCAGCATTGGTGCCTGGCATGGACGACATTGAGCTGTTCATCTTTGATGTAGACGGCGTCTTCAGGGACAGCACGGAAGCCGTAGGCGAAGGGTTCCGGAAGGCGTTCGGGAAGAACGGGCTCCGCTACGACTTCAGGGACAGCGACGTTTACAGGCTGCTTGGGTTGGGAAAGTACAACGATAGGAGGATGTGTACCAGGGCCCTCCTCGCCTTCACTAGGTCAGGAGACGACCTGGGAAGGATAATCGTACAGCAGGATGCCGAGCCCGCGATCGACAGGATACTCGGCGAGAACACAAGCCCGTCCGATGACGCGACTGTCGAGACGCTCCAGTCAGAATACTACCTCTTCCTCAACTCCTCTGATGCACGCAAGCTCGTGAAGCCCTATCAGGACTCAGAGACGAACATCGACAGGCTCCTGAAAAGCGGCTATAAGGTCGCGACCTTTAGCAATTCGAGCATCGCATCGGTAAGGAGGGACATCTGGTTCCTCGACAAGTTCAACGCAGTGGCTACCATAGAGGACGTCAAGTCAAAGAAACCGTCAGGAGAGGGAATAAGGCTGGTCTGCGCCAGGCTTGGAATAGCCCCGGAGAGGAGTGCGTATGTAGGCGACACAGTGGTCGACGTAAGGGCTGCAAAGGACGCCAGATGCATGTCAATAGCGCTGTTGAGCGGTATGGGACTTGAAATCCATCTGAGGATGGAGGGGCCCGACATGGTGCTCCCAGCCCTATCTGACGTCGTAAAGGCCTTTTCAGGCCCTATGGGTTAAACATAAATAAGGCAATCCCACCTATATAAACCTTTTCCAGAGTTTTACAACTGTCAAATCGGCTAAACGAGCTTTTATTAATCTGGACAGCCGAAAGTGTTGTTGTAGTGCTCTCCCCACTGCACGCACCAGAATCCGATTACGCAATTGTCAATGGGCACTCGTGGTTGGCACGGAGAATCGAGGTATATCTTATGGAAGACCCATTGGACCAGTACGCGAAGGCCCTTGACGAGCTTGACGTTGTAAGGCACCTGAGGGTGAAGAATGGGCGTGAGGAGGAGACGCTCTCTGCGATAACCGACGGCATCTTCAAGGGCGTCTTCTATTCAAGGCAGGACTCCCAGACCCATGACGCGAGGAGCCTCATCTCAAACGGCAACATCGACGACAAAGACAGCGCGTTCCAGGACTACATACAGCTTATCAACATGGGCAAGCTCTCGAGGTTCATGGATGACTTCTTCGACAGCGAGGTGACAGCAGACAGGCTGCTTGCCGTGAGGAGATACGCGCTCGAGGGCACCACGGGCATGTACTCATGGACCGACTACAGGGCATGGCGGGTCAAGGTGGGGAGGACAGGGACGTTCATCACAGTGCCTTCAGCAGAGGTAGAGGAGAGGCTGGCCGGGGTTGCGAGCATACTCAATAGGAAGACGGGCTCCGATGCCGAGGCCCTGGTCAACGCATCCGACTTCTTCCTGAAGTTTATAGAGCTGCACCCGTTCGACGAGGGCAATGGCAGGACGGCTAGAACGATAACCAACACGTACCTGCTAAAGAACGGCCTGAGGCCGATGATGATTACGAGCATGCCCAAGAACCTCGACTTCTTCGTATGGAGCCAGGATGTATCCCAGTTCTCCGGCTATGGGGGCGCGTTCATACCAAACATGGTGGTCGCCATGATCGGGAAGGACGTGCTGAATGGCGAGTTTCTCGAGCATATGAAGAAGATAGAGACCGCAAACCCGTACGCGCTTGGTATCAGGGACTCATTGCTGCTATCCGCTGATGCCATTGGGAGAGACCGGCTCATAGGCGACATAGAGACGCTTTACAAGCTGGGCAAGGAGGGGGACACGGGGCTCATACACTCGGCGCTCTGGCTCTCATTGAGAGGCGGCGTCGACAGCTGGGTGCTCAGGGAGGCTTTCGAGCAGGGTGACGACAGGACGAGGGCGCTTGCAGTGCGCGTCATGGAAGAGGTCAACCTAAAGGCTTATCTGCCTGAGCTCAGGGCAGCTGCGCTGACTGGCGGGTACTACACCAGGATAGCTGCGATAGGGGTGCTTGGCAAGAACGGCGTATCTGACGAGAGGATAATGGAGGCCGTGTCAGAGTGGCACGAGGACATAGGGGTGAACTGCGCCATCGGCGTCTACCTGCGGAACGTCGACTCGTCACGCTCGATAGACACGCTCAAGTCGCTTCTGGACCACCCTAGCAGGAATCTCAGGATCAGGGGCTACCACGCTACAGTCGCGTATGGCTCCGAATCCGATGTGCTCGATATCGTAGGGAACAGGCTGAGGGAGGAGCCAAAGGAGGTCATCAAGGCCACGATAGAGGAGGTAAGCAGGACTGGCAAGATAAACTCATCAGACAACATAGCCGCAGCGCTCACGAGATGGGCGTCGGAAGACAGCTATGTAAGGATGATAGTGCTGGGGGAGCTCAGCGGCAAGGACAACATCAACAACGCATACGTGCCGCTGTTGGAGAGGCTGATCGGCACAGGGGCCTTCCCAAGCACCGACAGGGCGTTCGCGCTCTACCTGCTCGGCCGCGAGCGCGGGTTCGGGTATCTCTCGGAGCGGTACGGCGCAGGCATAGGGGAGGGGCGGGACATCATGGAGAATGTGGCCCTGGCCCTGGTCATCGCCCATGAGATCGGCAACGGCGACCTGACGCATCTAAGCCATTACAGGCCGCTGGGCGACGAGAGGTTCAACTTCACGCTCGCGCTTATACTCGCGAGGAGCGAACTCCCCAAGGAGCAGGTGATAGAGAAGCTCAATGAGATACAGGCGGCGCAGGAGGGGATAAGCGACCACGCGAGCCTCTACAACATCGTCCCGCACCTGATAGACGCGGTGACCAACGGGAAGCACTCCAACCACGCCAGCGAGATGGAAAGGCTAAAGCCGCTGGCAAGGGGCGCCGAGGCGCCTGCGGTCCGCAGGAGACTCACCTCCTGATCAGTAGAGTATCGCAGGTATGTACATCTCGTCAGCAGAGAGCCCGCCGTGCTGCCCTGAGAGCTGCCTAAGCGGGGTGTCATGGCCGTCTGGGTCATAGGCGAACATGTAGTCTGATTTCGGCAGGATGAGGTGCGTGCCGAAGAGGTATCTCCTCTCCGCAGGCACGCCTCC
>JASHXR010000073.1 GCA_030043435.1 Microcaldota archaeon | reverse complement strand
GGTGAAGGAGTCCTCCAGCCTGTCTGCGCGCCCCATGCCTATCAGTACCGTATCCGCAGGCCGCGCTCCCATTATCTCGTTTACGTAGTCCAACTCCTCACTCATCACCTCGGGATGCGCATCGCTGCTCGTGAACGCCAGGCAGCCGTACCTGTCGAACAGCTCCTTATACCCTCCCGCCGATTCGGCGTCGCCATCAAGCCTTATCGCAAACGCCCTCCTGTTCCCGGAGAGGTAGCCGGAGACCGTCTCTCCCCTGTTGTTGACGAATGCGCTTGTCACGTCGAAGAGAGGGATCCTCGTGCCGCTCCTCCTCTTTATGTACTCCGGAGCCCTTGAAAACCTCCGCTGCACCACTACCCCGAGGCTGAGAAGGCCCGCTGCCACAAGGTAGTACGGATAGACCTGAGTGCCGAGGAGCGCGAAGGAGAGCACGATTGTAAGGAAGGGCACTACCAGTATGCTGTTGCCCACAAAGAGCGGCCCGAAGGCCTTCAGCGCATAATAGTATAGCGAGGTCCCGATTCCATAGGTCGCGACGCCGAGGAAGATGGCAACCAGAGCCGTGGTGGCCGAGAGCGGTACTATCAGGTCGGTGCCTGTGACTGCTGCCAGCGCCACTATGCACGCGAGAGAGGCGAGGTTGAAGATCGCTATCGCCCCTACCGTGTCGACATTATACCTCTTCATCGCCAGGTTCGGGTAGACGGTGCAGAGCGCAGACGCGAGCAGTATGGCTATGAACGGGAGCTCTGCCTGGTTTATGCTCAATAAGCTGCCGTTGGTCGCAAGGAGGTAGACCCCTAAGAACCCTATGAGTATCGCTAGCATCTGGACCCGCGTGACCCTCTGCCTTAGCGCGAGCGGCACCAGCAGCGCGGACATTATCACCCAGCTCCTGAAGATGGTGGCTGCCACGATGGGGTTTGTCCCTGCGGTCCCGGTCCCCAGCAGGAGCTGCGAGATTACGTCGTTCAGGAGGCCCGCCGCCACTATTATGACTAACAGCCTGCCAGATCTCAAAATCCCGACAAGGCCCTTCATCCTGTCAGAGGCGTAGCTCACGGCCAGCGCCGTCGCCGAGCCTACGAGGAACGCATAGAAGAGGAGGGTGATTATCCCGATGCCGCTCCCTTCCCCGATGTCGAGCAGGATGGGCAGCAGCGCTAGCTCTGTCAAGGCTATGGCCAGCGCAGCAAGGCCCTTGTACGTTATCCTCATTGCCTTCAATAGAGATAAGGTAGCTGGCCTTATAAGGCCTGCCTTTTTATGAATCCTGTTTGCATCGTTCTCAACTTTTGTAAAGCAGCCCTGGGACAGCCTTTTAAATCCCTGCCCCCAATTACTATCATGGCCACTATGGAGGAGAAGGTGCTGCTCAGCGAGCTGAGCGAGGACGCGAGGGCTACAGTTACGCACATGGCGAAGAAGGTGGGGCGCTCAAGGGTCACCCTTGTAAGGCTGATGGACAGAGTTGTCAAGAGATTCGACGTGAGGTTCACCATCGAGATAAACATGGACAAGCTCGGCATGTCCGAGAGGTATATAGTGGCGGTGAAGTTCAGGCAGAGGCCCACCGATGCGGAGCTGCGCGAGCTCTTCAAGGACGACAGGAACGCCCAGTGCGTCTATCTGATGAACGGCACCTTCGACCTGCTCATATACGCCGTCGCCGACAGCGCTGTGAACTACATAAGATGGGAGACGCACCTTGCGGAGAGCCTCTCGCAGTACGGGCCCACGATAATGCCGTCAAGGTACATCTACTCGCACTTCGGCTACTTCCCCATGTCAGACTCGTTCACCGACTTCATCGGCACGGAGAACAGGCTGGACGACGCGGACAGGCAGATACTCAGGCTCATGAACTCCGACTCCAGGCTGAGCTACAAGGAGATGGGGAGCAGGCTCGGCCTGAGCGACGCCACGGTGCGGTACCGCCTCTTCAAGCTCGTCAAGAGCGGCATCATCGCGCGGTTCACGATAGCGGCGCAGGCCCCAGGCGAGGGATACAGCAGCGTGGCGTACCTGATAAACTACACCTTCACCAAGACTACGTCGTCAGTGGCCTTCGCGCGCGCGATGAGCTGCTACATCAACGACGACAAGGACGCTCCGGCCTTCAACACCTTCCAGCTGGTCTTTCCCATAAGCGGCAGCTTCAGGTCGTTCGGCATGGTCCTGTGCGAGGACAGGAAGACGGCGCTTGAGAAGGCCGTCAGGAGGCACAGGGCGATCTTCAAGAACGAGAACATACGCATCCTCTACGGCGAGCTGGTCGCGCCGATAAAGGGCATACTCCCATTCCGCCGCCTCGACATCTCCGCGAACTACAAGAGCGTAAGCTGGCGCGGCTCAGCTGTTTAGTCCGATTCCATTCTCAACGCTAGACGGGTTTTGCCGTATCAAAAAGTGAACCTGGAGGCACGGCAAGTCCATTTTCAGTCCACTCCCTCTGTGTATAAACGAGGTCTTATATGGCTACTTAATTACATAAATTTATAAATGTAGCCATTATGTCCACAATATTTAAATATTTGAATAATGTAGCCATATCATGTCATTTATAGAAAAGCAGAAGCATGGGAAACATACCTACTTCTACTTAGTAAAGAATGTTAGAGTATCTCCAACTAAAGTAAGGAAGCTTAGGCTATGGCTAGGCAGGGGAACCCCAAAGCATGACGAGCTGCAAAAGCATTTTGTAGAGCTAGAAAAGAGGGCAATCGAACAGTCCTATCAAGGGAAGTGGTTGCCTAAAGGCCTTTTAGAAAAAGTAGACGATTTATACGCCTCAATCGTTGTGTTTCATAAAACACCTACTAACATCTTGCCAAAGGATTTCCTGGTTAGATACACCTACAATACTAATGCAATAGAGGGAAATCGCCTCACCCTCAGGCAGACTGCGTTGGTGCTTAACGACAAAATAGCACCTGAAGGAACAAGAACAAATGACGTCATTGAAGCCCTTAATTCTGAAGACGCATGGGATTTTATTAAATCTTACAAAAACAGGCTAAATAAAAAATACGTATGCAAAATACAATATGAACTAACCAAAAATACTTCTTGTAGGATACAAGGTGATTATAGGGAGGGGGAAGTAGCTATAGGCGGCTCAGAACACACTCCACCTAAATTTACAGAGGTTCCTAGGCTACTCGAACAACTATTTTCACAATTCTATTCAGAAAAGAAGACTCTGCACCCGATAGAGCTTGCGACGTTTATGCATAATAGATTCGTAAATATACATCCATTTACTGATGGAAATGGAAGAACAGCCAGGCTCCTGATGAATTGGATACTGATAAAGAGCAAGTTTCCTCCAGTAATAATCGAATTTTCCAATAAGGAGCAATATTATAAATCAATAGAAGCTGCAGATAAAGGAGACCAAAAGCCATTTGCTATTTTCTTAGCAGAGCAGTTGCTTTCCCAATATACCTTATTATTACAAAAGTAGGTTCGATTCCGTTTAGACGTCCAGAAGCGCTCTTTTCGCTGCAAGCCTGCCCGGAACGGCCTGCAATCATTCAGGTATTTATCTCTTGCGCTGCAATAGCTGACACACAGCTTATCCGGGTGTCTCCTTGAAGAACCAGTACCGCACGCACTACATAGGCGAGCTCAACCCAGATATGGACGGCCAGCAGGTGAGGCTCGCAGGATGGGCCCACGAGATCAGGAACATAGGCAAGATCGTCTTCATAGTGCTGCGCGACCGCACCGGCCTGGTGCAGGTGACCGCGAAGGAGGGCGAGACCCCTGATGCCGTCATCAGGGCCGCGTCGGTGCCGAAGGAGTCTGTCCTCAGCGTCAGCGGCACAGTGAAGAGGAACGTACAGGCGAAAAGGGGCTTCGAGGTCATACCGAGCGCCATCGAGAACCTCAACCCTCTCTCGGCCCAGATGCCGTTCGAGGTGACCGGCAAGGTGGCCGCAGAGCTTGACGTCAGGCTCAACTACCGCTACGTCGACTTCAGGAGGCTGGAGTCCACCTCCGTCTTCAGCATACAGTCGTCGATACTGGGCGGCTTCCGCGAGGCAGTCTCGAGGAAGGGCTTCATGGAGATAAGGCCGCCGAGCATAGTGGAAGCTGCGACAGAGGGCGGCGCAGACCTCTTCAGGGTGGAGTACTTCGAGAAGAAGGCGTACCTTGCGCAGTCCCCCCAGCTCTACAAGCAGCTTGCTGTGATAGGGGGGATGGACCGCGTCTCAATGGTGGTGCCTGCGTTCAGGGCCGAGAAGCACAACACCACCTACCA
>JASHXR010000072.1 GCA_030043435.1 Microcaldota archaeon | reverse complement strand
GGCTCGGGGGGGAACCTGGTTACGAATGAGAGCCGCTCTGCGCCCTCGATGCGGAAGGAGTGCCTGGCTGACCTCTCGGACCTCTCAGCGTCGGCCCTGGCGAACTCGTCCTCGTACCTAAGACATTCCTTCTCCAGCTCGGCCTTGGGGAGCGAGTTGACCTCCGAGACTATGGCTCCTACGGCCTTTGAGAGAGATGCCATCTCGGACTTGAGGTCGGGGTCTGCCGCGAGCGCCTTCGCGATGACTGGGCCGGGACGCGCGGAGCCGTACTCCATGGCGTTCCTCAGCGCCAGCTTCCTAATCAGCGCCCTCGCCTCCTCGCTCGCCGCCGAGCCCTTCTTGTCAGCATCACTTGCCATGGCATCTAGCTTCATGCGCCTGCACAGCACGCAGACTAACGCATCCACGGATAACCACGCATGTGAAGCATTAATAACCATGCGGCGCTGGGCGCGCGGGGTCGCACGGCAGGCACATGTCGAACTGACCTGTTTTGAGCAGTAGCGTAAACGACTTGAGGTTGGGATGCTATGGAATGTGTGCGGAGGGCCCTAACGAGTCGTATTATGACGAAGCAAGGCACATTAGGAAGCAGAAGCATGTTAGCCATGTGGGCTGGCTTTGCACGCAGTTTCTTGCCGCAATCAGATCACGACAACTTTGAGGTTGCCGATCTTCTTGAAGTCGCTGTCTCTTGTAACCAGCAGCTCGTCGTGGGCCATGGCTATAGACGCTATCAGTATGTCGAATTCGTTTATCATCCTGCCCTTATCCCTCAACTCCTTGAATATCTTTCCGGACCTCTCTGCTGACACAGAATCAAAGTCGTATATCACCATGGTTTCGACCAGGGCATTTGTCTTGCCTGCCCTAGGGCCTTTCAGGAGCTCGTATTTGTTTACTGTAGTGGTGGCCACTCTCTCCCCTATCTCTTCCAGTTTGCTCTCGATGGAAGCATTATTTCCAAGAATCTCTATCAAGACAGAGGTGTCTAGTATCGTGCGATGCGCCTCGGTTTCATATTCTTACGGCTCTCTGATATCTCTTTCTGGAATGCCGCGGCCTCGGTCCTGCTCCAGGCGCCAAGGAGTCCCCTGAGGCTCTTGACATCGCCCTTCGTGCTGGCCTTATCTATAAGCTCGCCTATCTCACCCGAGAAGGACCTATTGCCCTTCAGCGCCCTGAGCTTCCCGTATACCTCGTCTGTCAGGGATATGATCTTTGTCATGATATGTATATGTACATATACATATATAATGATGCCTGGTCGAAGCGCCATAACAGCAATTTTGCCGGCAGCGTGGAGGTCGGTTTTGCTGCGTTTACAAGCATCATGCCTAGCCGTGACATCCACCTAGCCTTAAATACATGAGCGCAGAAATCAATGCATGGAGAGAGTCATCTCGCTTACGCATGCCACTGACATAGACGGAGTAGGCAGCGCCGCGCTCATCAGGATGAGGTATGGGGTACCACTGGGCAGGCTCTTCTTCACCGATTACAAGAGGGAGAGCCTGGAGTACGCAGAAAGGAAGATTACAGGGGCCATGCGCCCGAAGACCAGGCTCATCGTGGCCGACCTTGCGGTTGGCAATGAGACGCTAGGCCCCTTTCTCAGGATAGCGAAGAGGATAAGGGCATCAGGAGGAAAAGTCTCATGGTTCGACCATCACCCGTGGACAGATGAGGCTGAGAGGAAGCTGGCGCCGCTCTGCGAGACCGCTATCTTCGGAGAGAACAGGAGGAGGTGCGGCGCCGAGATAACCAAGGACGAGCTGGGCCTGAAGGACGCGTTTACGAGGAGGTTCTGCAGGATAGTGCACTACTCCGATTTCAACATAAAGCCAAGGCAGGAGGAGATGCGCAGGACTGTGGGCTATTATGCGCTCTCCATCGCCGCATATCACCTGATGGGCATGGAGAGGAACACCGCTGCGCTGCGGCGCATGGCAGGCGTGATATCGGGGGGCAGGCTCCTTGACGCAGGGATAAGGCGCGATGCGGAGAGGTTTAGGAAGATGAGCGAGAGGGAGCTCAAGTCCATGCTCTCCAATATCTACACGGGAGAGAGGATCGCACTGGGCTTCGCAGGCCATATCCAGAAGACGTATGCGTGCATGAAGCTGATCGAGAGCACGGGCAAGGACATCGGCATCTACGTCAACCTGAAGGACAAGAGAGGGCATATGCGCAGCCTCAGGAGCGACGTCTCTGCGCTCGCTGCCCTCTACGGCGGCGGAGGCCATCCGCACGCGGCAGGCTTCTCCCCTGACTTCGGCAGGTACGACTTCAGGACCGAGCACGGAAGGAGGGGGTTCCTTGCGGAGCTCGAGGCATCGGCCGAGAGGCTGGGAATGGAGAGGGGAGGGAGAGCGGTACGCCTTAGGAGGCAGATGCTGGGCTGATGTAGAGCGCGGGATTATGCAGGAAGGATTCGCATTTATGTCTGGGTTGGTCGCATGAAGTACAACAAGCTGATAAGGGACAGGATGCCGGAGATCATGGCGAAGGATGGGAAGAGGGCGCGGACGCACAAGGCAGACGACGCCGAGTACCTCCAGAAGCTCAAGGCGAAGCTGATAGAGGAGAGCGCAGAATACTCCAGGGACGAGAAGACGGAGGAGCTGGCTGACGTGCTCGAGGTGCTCTATGCACTCCTTGACTTCAAGGGCGTCTCGAAGGGCGACGTGGAGTCGATGCGGAAGAGGAAGGCAGAGGAGAGGGGCACGTTCACGCAGCGCATCGTACTTGACGAGGTAGTCTAGTGCAGGCGATAATGGAATCGGCGTGCGGAGGTTTTTTATTCCTTACCAGATGAAAGGTATTGATAGATATGGGGCAGACGCGCAGTAACACACACACACACACACACACACGGAACGCACGCGCAAAGAGGATGGCTCCATTCTCTGAGCCTGTCTTCTCTTTCTACGTACCTCTACGCAAAGGTGACTTACGCTCCAGCAGGACCCAGTCTGCGATGGAGTACCTGATGACCTATGGCTGGGCGATACTCATAATCGCCATAGTACTCGGCGTACTCTACTACCTCGGCATCTTCAACTCATCCACTCTTGCGCCGAGGGCGCAGCCTGGCTCGTGCCAGGTCTTCAGGCCTAACGGCGCAGGGACATCGTTCGACATCGGACTGGAGGGCACTTGCAACGACGAGCTTCCCGAGTATGTAACGGAGTTCAACGGCCAGAGCAGCTACGTGAACATAGGAAGTACAGCAAGTCTTAACCTACAAGGAGCAATTACCATAGTGGCGTGGGTAAACCCGTATAGTTACACCAATTACGGTTCAATATTTCAGAAGTATAGCGGTTCTGTTGGAGATGGATATGCCCTTAGGCTATACGGAACTACAGGAGAACCTGACCTCACGATTTATAATTCAGGCGGCAGTTCCATTGCAGTGATAGCTCCTACTCCGCTGCCTCTAAATCAATGGAGCATGGTGACAGCAACGTTCGTGCCTGGCAGCTCTCTAAACATGTATATAAACGGAGTCGGAGTCCAGACTTCCCCAACCACATTCACGAATATATATTCCAACACGTATCCAGCAGTCATAGGCTGGAACCAACCGGTATCCAGTGGCTTCTTCGCCGGTTTGATATCCAACGTCCAAGTATACAACGCCTCCCTCTCTCAGGCGGAGATAACTGCGCTCTACGACGAGGGGATAGGCGGCGCTCCTGTGAAGCCGCAGAACGTCACCGGGTGGTGGCCGCTCAACGGGAACGCGCAGGACTACTCTGGCGACCTTAACAACGGAGTGGCTAACAGCGTCACTTACACGAGTTCGTGGACGAGCGGGTATACCGCGCCGTAGCCAAAGCGGAGCTGGAAAGGCAGTAATGCCTTGCCTGCAGGCAGGCCGGCTGTATATAACCATGCTTCTGGCAGGAGGAGCCCATACCGTCCTCACGCAAGGGTGCCGTATCCGGAGAGCCTCCATCTCTGGGCGAAGTTCCTCAGCACCGATATCTTCTCTGATTTGTCGACACAGATGGTGTGCTTCAGCCCCAGCTCCAGCCTGTTCCTCTTTATCTTGGTCACGTATCCCACTGCCGTACCTGTCCCCACCCCGAGGAGCACCAGCTCGTCTATCCTGAACGCCTGCTTCGGGATGTCGCTCCTGTTGAGCGAGCTGTAGTTTATCGCTATGCTGCTCACCGACTGGGGCAGCTTGGACTTCAGGCCCACGACCTGGCCGACCAGCCCGTCTGCCTTGGCGAACGCGGGGTCCATGGAGGTGCCTATCGCGATCAGCCCGCCTGGTATCGCCTCGTCGAGCTTCTCGCTGCCTGCGGAGAGGCTCTCTATCCTAGTCGTGACAGGAGCGAACGCCTCCCTCTTGGACTTCTCCTTTGCCGTGTTTATCCCG
>JASHXR010000071.1 GCA_030043435.1 Microcaldota archaeon | reverse complement strand
TGTAAAGTGCATTGTTTTTGTATTGCTAGACAAGGACAAATTCCTTGCGGAAAAGAGGCCTGATACGGAAGAAACCGATCCCGGAAAGACGGCTCTCCCAGGAGGCCATGTTGAATCTGGAGAGAACCTGGAAGAGTCGCTAAGGAGGGAATGTCTTGAAGAGCTTGGCGTAGAGCCTATAAGGCACCGGCTGTTCTACAGGCAGATGTATAACGCTGGAACTGAGATGCAGGAATGCTACTATTACGCCATAACGGAATGGAATGGAAAGGTAGAGGCACATGAGGCAGGCTCATGTATGTGGCTATCATTCAGGCAGATAAGGAAGCTCGACTTGGAGGTTGACAGGAGAGCCATATCGAGGCTTCAAAAGATGGCGACTGACTTGGGCACGATGCCGTCTCTTTGATGGTTTAAGTGGCTGAGAAGGCTAGATTGAGAAGCGAAGCCATGTTGGCGATGTGATTTCAGCGTTACAGACCAGAGCCGCATCTCGCCTGCGTCATGCTCCACTGTTCCTTCTCGATAACGCAACTGGAAGCCCACGACCTTCAGTCTTTGGAGGATGTCGCGTCCCTTCTAATGAACGACCCAGGCACAATCGCGTATGCGAGCCTTGCATCTTTGTGCCTTGTCGGTATGCCGATGACTGCTTTGCATGATTCGCACCTGAGCGCGTCCATGTCTCCGGGCTCCCTGACCCTGCGGTTGCGCTGTAGCCTTGCGAGCTTCTGCGGCCAGACGATCCTGTTGAGATAGCAGCGCTTGAGCCATCCCGGCCCGTCCTTCTGGTAGGTAAGGACTTCGGCCTTGCACCTCTTGCATAGGATGCGGATGAGCTTCGACCTGCCTCCCCTCGCCCTGCTGTATCTGTCCTTTACGATCCGGATTTTAGTGCTGCGGGTCTTCATGCCCTCACTTGTAGAACGCCTTCCTCTCGGCTCCGCACGTGCACCTGTATACAGCGTAGCCGTTGGCGCTTGCGAGCCTTACCGTGCACGTCCTTCCCGGTATAAGTATCGCGTTGCAGGACTTGCAGAAGAGGAGCTTCTCGCTGCCCTGCATCCTTACCTTGTAGTGCGCGCTTATCTCCCTTGCAAGCCTGACATACCTCTTAGAGAGCGCGTCAGTGTCGTGGCGCTCCGTCCTCTCGTACGCGAGGCGCAGGAGCCTGCCTATCCTCTCCGCCGCCACTGCCTTTACCAGCTTGTCCTCCTGCACCGGCTACATCTCTATGGCGACCTTGCCGCTCGCCTTGTCTATGCTTGCGCTGTAAGCGACTATGTCTGTGGCCCAGGGGGTGTTCTCGTCTGCCTTGCCTGTGCCGATTTCGAACGCGCCGCTGTGCCAAGGGCAGATCAGCTTGCCGTCGTCTATCGAGCCGTCGTAGAGGGGCCCGCCTTCGTGGCTGCAGGTGCCGGTCAGCACGTATATCTTGCCTGCGTGCAGGAATACGGCGAGCTTCTTGCCGTCTATCTCGGCCTCCACCGGCGAGTCCTCCTTGAGGCTCTTTGCGTCTATTCCAAGCTCGTGTCGCGTCATCTGACCACCATATAGCTTGGCCAGGCAACACTAATAAAGTTACTGCCTGATCGGCTTGTTGCGCCTTGTATACTGCCATCCTCGACTTGCATCAAAAGCGCTTTAGCAGCCACGCTGCTCTTGTCTGTCACAGGTTTCAGGATAAAGTACAGGGAGACGTTGGCATCAAGGTGTCTCATACTCCTCCTCCAGTATCTCCTTTATCGCCCTTGCAGTAAGCGGCTTCTTTAGCTTGTGTGGTATGTTTCCTAGATCTTCGACAAGCTCTTTAGGGCTCATCTTCCTTTTTATGATGATCTTGCCATCTTCCACCTCGAAGACCACCTCGGAGCCAGGTTTTATGCCGACCTTCCTTCTGACGTCCATAGGAATAACGACCTGGCCTTTCGGACCTATACTCCGTTCTAATTCCATTCCAACCACTAAGTTGTACATAGTAGGTAGGTATTATACCTTTAGATTGTCGGAGAGGCAGACTTGGTACTTTATATTCCGACGTCTGAATAGCAGGATATGCGAATGCCTCGATATTATGCTATCATGTTACTGAGACCAGGCGCGCAAGGCAGAGGCTAGGCAGGTAATGAGGATTACCGATGCGCCCTGGGGCACAGGAAGAGGTCAGGCCTTCTGGGGCTTGAAGCGCCTCGAGTCCACCAGGATCATATGGTAGTTGCTGTCGTAGCCCAGCGAGGACTTGAAGATCTCCGGGTCGAGGGTTATCGTGTTGTCAGAGTAAGGGTCGTTGATGTAGAACGCGTCGCGGTCGTATCCCTTGACCACGACCCAGTGCGGCGACGACTCCATGTACGGGTTTATCGTGTTCGCGTCTATCAGCACTATCGGTATGTCGTTGCCTGAGAGCGCCTTCTTTATCCCGTTTATCGTGACCACGCTGTGCTCCTCGACCACGTTCTTGGCCTCTGACTTGGCCTTTATCTCGTTGTACGAGGCTGTGAGGGTGTCGAGGTTTATGTTCTCGTATACGGCCAGCTTCCTGTCGTATCCCTCCTCCTTCATGTTGCTTACTATCGAGACCTCGGCGCCGCGCTTCGCCAGCGCGTAGGCGAGCCCGTACTTCGAGCCGTGCCAGACGCTCCCGTTTACCGCCTCCTGCCAGATGTCGTACTCGCGCTCCTTCTTGAACTGGAAGGACTTGTTTATGTACTTGAGCACCATCATCGCGCACGCGGCCGAGCTCGTGAAGTCCTCGGTCTGCGGGTAGTGGGGTATCTCGAACATCACCTTCTCCTTTATCTTCGCCCTCTGCCTTGGCAGTGGCCTCGCGGCGCGCCTGCTGGGCGCGCCTCTCCTGGCAGGCTTCCTTGCGGGCCTCGCCGCGGTCTTCCTCAACGTAGCCTTGGTAGACTTGGTCTTTGCCGTACCGCCGCTTCTCTTCGTCATATCTCTCACCTAAAAGGTGGTGCAGGGGAGGAGATTTGTCCAGTAAAACTATTGAACTCCCGCAGGCCTAAGCCAACGGATCTTGAGTCCGCCGCGTTTGACC
>JASHXR010000070.1 GCA_030043435.1 Microcaldota archaeon | reverse complement strand
CATGAGAAAGAAATTATCCCGCCGAAGGACAGCAACGGCGTCTCGGCCGTGTGGTGCAATGGCACATCGGACCCACGCGTTGGCGCTCCCGGCTGGTGTTGGCCCGATCCAAATGCACCAGGCGCGTACAACATTCAATGACCCACAGGTCAGTCACTTATATGACTTCAGCAGATCGTCCCAAGGAACACCTGCTCGGCGCAGTTGCATTGGCCGGACTCGTATCCCTAATTTTCTTGCCGCCATGGCTCGCCGGGAGCTGGCATGGTCCGTGGGTTGTCCCTGCTGGTGTAGCAACGGTACTGGGGATTATCACCGGCTGGGCCCTAGGGTACGGCTATGGGAGATCCCGATGACCGACGCGCGGACCCCGGAACAGCAATGCGCCGTGAACACAGACCGCGAGATATGGCGGCGGAACGCTGGCGAACTTAATGACTACTACGAGCCGAGCATCCACGTCACGGCGCAAGGCAGCATCGGGATCAACGTCGGCGGGACGGTCTACGTGAAGTCGGTCGAGGACTGGCACGCGCTCGCGAGGTTCTTCGACACCTACCAGAAGCTGCAGCGCGTACTGTTCGAGTTTAAAGAAGCCTTGGAGCATTCGCACCGATGAGCGACCGGACCTCAAATCCGAGCAACGACCTGCTGCTAAGTGACTTGCGTGATGATGCGGCCGAGCACGAGCAGTTCAAACGGCACGCCTCCGCGTCACATTGCCGGCGCGCCGCCGACGAGATCGAGCGCCTGGAGCGCGAGCTGGAGGCCATACGCGTACTGAATGCCGGAAACGTCTCGGCCGGCCGTGCGTACGCTAGGGAGCGTGATGAGTCAGATCGGCGTTGCGACCGGCTGCGGGCGGCGCTGAGCGACCTGTGGGAAGCCGTAGGCCAAGCGGACCATGTAACCCTAGACCGAAAGGGCACTGAGCTACGCAACCGCGTTAAGGCGCTTCTGCGAGGCGCTGACCTACAAGCTGAGAAAGTAGGTCAACCGGACACTTCTTCACCTGTGCGGGGGGCCGGAGATCCGGGCGACCTGGGGCGTATCCCCGGTACTCTTCCCGGGGAGGCTCCCCGCTCCACCAGCAACGCTGACGAGCTATCCGTATCCCCCAAGACTGACGCGAGTGGGATACCGGACGAGCCAGAGCCTGTTACATGGTTCGGAGGATTCCCGCCAGGATGGACCGGCGAGTGGCATTGTACCTGTGGGCGCATGAACGGCCCCGGCACGACAGAGTGTGGTTCCTGCCACCTTCAGCCGCACACCGGATGCAAAGCTGTGAAAACATCATGAACTACGAACCTTGCGGCTCACGCGCGCGTGGGACGGTTCGCTACCGGAGATCGGCCAGGGGAAGATCCGGCCAAGGTTCGCCATCTGAGAACGGGACAGTAACTCATGACTGAGCACTACCAGCCTGAGATGGGGCAAGCCTGCTTCGGCCAGCCGTGGGGCGCATACGCCGTCCCGCGCTGGGTAGATTCGATGTTCGACGGCATCTATAGCGAGGTGCGCCGGGTCTACTGGAACATAAAGCAGGAGTCCTACCACGACTACATTGACGCCGATCTAGGAGCAGTCCATATCCGCGGCTACTACTGGGGAGAAGATGAAGACCACGACCCGAGGAACTTCTGGATCGATGGGATCGAGCAAGCAATCTGCTGGTACAAGCACCCCGGACGGGGTATGTCGTCCTCATTCGAGTTAGACCGCGACGCCTGGATCGCATGGCACGACGCGGTAATGGCGGAGCTGCGGCGAGTGGACAAAGAGCACTTTGACAAGATCGCACGAGATGCTGAGAGCGAGGACGCGAGTCATGGCTAAGTTTGATTGGTTCACTTTGCCAGACGGCGATGGTTTCTGGGTTCGACCAGAGACCCGTGAAATGATCGAAGCGGAGATACACGACCTGCAATTGCTGATCGAAGCCATAGGGCGAGAGGCCGATTTCGGATGGGGGACGAGTGGCGCTAATGACGCGCTCAAGCGGATTCAGATTCTGGCGGCCAAAGGGCAACCTGCGGAGCGAGTCCATATGACGCCCGAAGAACTGGCTATCGAGGCAGACTTGGATCTGGACCTGCGCCTTTTCGGCTCGTGCTTTTGGCGAGTGGTGGATGGGAAGAAGGTTCGCGTGCCGCCTGATGGGGTGCGCATCCGTGACGACGGCTCGCTCCTTGGGGCCGATGCGATGGTGACGAGAGCTTCTGCGGGCAAGTCCGGTGAGTGAGCGTAGCCGGAGAAAGTGGGAACGGCAGAAGAAGCGCCTGCAGAGTAAGCGCAGCCGCAAGAGACTACCGGAGACTCAGCCCGAGGAGCGGAAATGACGCAACCCCCGATGACGGCTCTGGTTGTGCTGCTACGCGATCCCTTGCGCACAACCGACGATCCCGCTCTGCGCCAACGTGCGGCCGACGAGCTCGAACGGCTTCAAGACCTCGCATACAAGCTCGATGAGGCCGGCCAGATCGTTATGAACAAACGGATGGCTCTCCGCGCAGCCATGGAGAAGATCGTCGATACGTGGGAGTACGTTGATGCCTTGGACATTGCCAAGGACGCCCTGACAGCCGATAGAGCTTAGTCTAGAGACTCAGCTACGCCGCTTTGAGAAAACTCGGCGTCACGCTCGTCGGATCGATCAGCCATGCGTAGCCGGCCGCGTGGTGATTGTCCAAGGGATTGTCCGGTATCCGATCGTTCGCGGCGAGTTCGACCAATCCCTGGAGGTGCACATAGCCGAAGCCTTCCGGTAGATCCGGGACGAGATCACGCGCATAGGCATAGATCGCACGGTCAGGGCACTGTGCAGCTCCCCACGCCGCAAAGTCGGCATCCCCAGGTCTCGGAGAGGCGATCGCACGCAACGGTGCCTTGAGGTCCGTGGCGAGGTACGTAGCCAAAGCCGCCCCGAGCGAGTGCCCGCAGACCGTGAACGACACGC
>JASHXR010000069.1 GCA_030043435.1 Microcaldota archaeon | reverse complement strand
TCGATGCCTGCGAAGGTGCTGGCCGAGCGCATAAACGAGAAGGAGAGCACGATAGTCAGGGTGGAGACCCAGCGAATGCTCCCCAGCGAGACGCTGAGGAGAAAGCTCGAGAGGGAGCTCGGCATACGGATGATGCAGGACCTTGCGGATGCAGATTCTGGCGGAAGGCAGCATGGTCACGGCGTACCGCAGGAGAGGACGCTCGGCGAGGCCGCGGTGAGGAAGGACAGGAGGCGGTGACCTTGGCTGTAGAGATAAGCGCCTTCGTAGCCGAGGTGAAGAAGGAGATCGAGTTCGAGGACCTCGCCGGCAAGAGGATAGCGATAGACGCGTACAACACCATCTACCAGTTCCTCTCCATAATAAGGCAGCCCGACGGCTCGCCGCTCACCGACGCGAAGGGCAGGGTCACCAGCCACCTCTCAGGCCTCCTCTACAGGACTACAAACCTGATAGGGTACAGGATAAGCCCTGTCTTCGTCTTCGACGGCATACCCCCTGAGCTGAAGAGGCGTACGCTCGAGGCTCGCGCGGCGCGGAGGCGCGAGGCCGCGGCGGGATGGGAGAGGGCGAGGGCCGAGGGCGCGCTCGCGGAGGCGCGCACTCACGCAGTAGCGTCGACCAAGATAGACAGGGAGATAGTCGAGAGCTCGAAGCAGCTCCTCGAGTACATGGGCGTGCCGTATATCCAGGCGCCCAGCGAGGGCGAGGCACAGGCGGCGCAGATGGTGCGCGACGGCCTGGTCTACGCCTCGGCGAGCCAGGACTACGACTCGTTCCTCTTCGGAGCCGACGTCGTGATAAGGAACTTCACGCTGACGGGGAAGAGGAGGATGGCGCGGTCCAATGCGATGGCAGACGTGAAGCTCGACCGCATACTGCTGAAGGAGCTCCTCTCCAGCCTCTCGATAAGCCTGAGCCAGCTCATCTGGATAGGCATACTCATAGGCACGGACTTCGACTCCGGGATAGACCGCGTCGGGCCCAAGACCGCGCTCAAGATAGTCAGGGAGGCAGGGTCGCTCGCAGAGGTGGAGGAGCTGGTCAAGTCGAGGTACGGCAAGTCCTTCGACGTCGACGTGGAGGAGGTCGAGAGGATCTTCACCCAGCCCGACACGCTCAAGATGGAGGGCTCGGAGCTGGACTCGATGGTGAGGAGGGCGGCGCCGAAGAAGTCGGCGCTGGTGAGGTTCATGTGCGACGAGCACGGCTTCATGGAGGAGAGGATCTCAAGGTACGCGGACCGGCTCGTCGAGGCAAGGGAGGGGAAGGGGCAGCGCGGCATGGAAGGCTGGCTCTAGCCAGTTCTCACCCACACCTTTTTAATCCTGCGCGCGCATAGGTATGTGGATTTGCATGGATCTCAGTAACGGCTCCAGGCTCGGCGTCATAGGCTCGGTCATACTTGCAGTGGGGCTCATAGCAGCCGTCGCACTCAGCCTCTGGGTCGTACTCTACCTCTTCTCGGCTGCCGTGGCTACGCTGCCCCACGCCGCGAACGGCACGGTGAATGCGAGCGCGTTCAACACGACCAGCCTAGACCAGGTGGAGGAGGCGACGGAGCTCAGCCTCGTGGCGAGCCTGGTCATACCCGGGGTGGTGGTAGCCGCTTTGGAGGTCATCGGCACGCTCATGATAGGACTTGCGATAGTGGCGTTCGGCAGGAGGTACGGCGACGCCTCGATGTCGAGGTACGGGATCTACGGAGCGATACTCATGGCCGTAGGCTTCGCCACCGCGGCCCTCTCGTCCAGCCTGCCGAACCTCTACACGCTGATCCTCATGGTCATCGGCGCGATAGTGCTCGTGCCGGCGCTCAGCAGGCTGGCAGACAAATCCGGATACAAGAGGCTTAGGTACTACGGATACGCGCTCGTACTGGGGTCGCTGCTCCAGTTCATCGACCCTGTAGGGCTCATCATACTCGCTATAGTCGCGCTCCTCCTCATCTTCGCGTTCAGAAGCCTTGGCAGGCTGGAGCTGGAGAAGAGCCCGTTCGAGACCAATCCCGAGGCGGTGGTGGCTCCGCAGCACCGCCGCAGGAAGGCGAAGGGCGATGGAGCTGCTGGCAAGAGTTAGGTGGCACGATGCAGAAGACCGTAGGCAAGAAGAAGAGATGGGTAGGGAAGAGGTACAGGAAGGTGGCCAAGCGCGCAAGGCTCCGGAAGGAATCAAGGAAGAGGATGAAGCTGCACAGGAGGAGGTAGACGGAAGGGCTGGCGCGAGGGGAGCTGCGTCACAGGTCATGAGAGGCGCGGCGCAGGCTGCGCTGGCCGCGTCGCTATGCTATGTCTATGTGCATCTTGTCGTTGAACTCGTATGCGGTAGCCTCGCCCTCGCTCCCTATCCCTAGGCTCGAGAGCAGCGCCTCCCTGCTCTCATGGCTCGATACCCCTTTCTCGATATCTATCGCCGTGACCCTTGACGCGAACTCGAAGTATACGACGAAAGACCTGCGGTTCTCGCCTATGACTATCACTATCTTGGCCGAGGGGTTGCCGAGCGCTATCAGGAGGCTGCAGAGGAGCGCCGCCTTGTCGAAGAGGTCGCCTGCAGCGTGGCTTATCACCTGGCTTGGCTTGAGCCAGAACTGCACAGGCAGGGTGACATTCGCTATCGAGTCCCTTATGTACTCGTACGCCAGCTGCGCGGCGTTGTAGAAGTCGGACTCGTACCTGTACCCCGGGAACTTCGAGGAGATGAGCGCGGCAGCCCCCTTGACCGACTCATCAGAAGGAGTCACGAGCCTGGGCAGCTCGGCGACATAGAGCCCCTCATGCTCCTCTATGTACTCCTTGTACTTCATTATGATCTCCAGGTACAGGCCGTTGTACCTCTTCAGGAGCTCTATCTCATCCATGGGATCCTGTTCCGGAGTTAGATATGCATCGGAAGGGATATTAGGCTATGGCCTTCGCTGCAGACCCGCCGGGTAACGGCCTCGCCTTCAGACGGAAGCGGCAGACGCCATCTTTTTATATTATGCTGATGGATATATCCAGCAAGGGGTTGTGGCGTAACTTGGCAGCGCGGCAGGCTCCAGATATTTGTTCCAAGATTGAGCGAAAGGCGATGATTAGAGTCTGGAAACAAAAGTGAAAACGAAAGCTTTGCAATGGAAGTAACCTGCATGTCGGGGTTCAAATCCCCGCAACCCCAGACAAGTCTTTTCCAGCGAGTAGGAAGTCAGCCGATAGTTAGCCTAGAGATGGAAGAGGCTACTGAAGAAGGATATTATCTGGCTCCAGATACTCGGTTGACTGCCAGAGCCCTGTGTCTCTGGTGTCCAGCACGTGTTTGTCGTCATGTTGTAAATAGTGTTGCCAGTGCAGGGGTTAACACAGGTTTCGCCATTCCAAAGCGTGTTGGGAGGCGCGCATACGTGCGCAGAGGTATTTACAGAACTTGTGTCAGCCGTGCTTATATTTGTAAACTGTGGGCTTGTAGTGGTGCTGCTTGTCGCGCTCGTAGACACGTTTGATATCGTCGATGTACCGCTTTGGGATACTGTAGTGGTCTCACTTGTTGTACTGCTAGTCGAAGTCGTGTTTGTTGTGTTATATGCAGTAGAGTTCTGCGCAAATGTCGCAATCTCAGTGTAGTTGCCATCGAGGTCGAATGTGTCGGAAGAGGACGAACCCGTGTAACCCCGACCTGCCCATCCAGAAAAGTCAGAGGAACTCACTTCTATTGTCACTTGAGAGTTGCAAGGCACCGTTATGCTGGCTGGTGAATCGTACGTAGCGTCATAGGTAGTCCCTCCATTGCGTTCCTGACCGTATATCGCGATCTCACCTGCACCATTCTGCACTGCAGTAAGTGTGCAGTTGGATGAAGTAGCGCCTTGCAGAACAAAGGCCGCTGTCTCGGTTATATTGCTATTGAGAGTGACCGACGACGATGAGCTAGTGCCGCTGTAGCAGCCTGCGCCTGTGCAGCTCCAACTGCTAAACGTCCATGGGCTTGCGTATTCAGCTGTAATAGACACAGCAGTGCCGCACGGCACGGTTATATTGAGGTTTCCATTGCCCGAGGCCAAGTTGCCTCCTCCAAATAGGGAGATACTGCCTGACCCTACTTCGCTCCCGTATATAGTGCAAT
>JASHXR010000068.1 GCA_030043435.1 Microcaldota archaeon | reverse complement strand
GCAAGGTCATAAGGACAGGAGGGAGGCTGCAGGGCAAGAAGATCAAGGTAATGCATGCAGTCGAGTCGGCTTTCGCGCAGGTGAAGAAGGAGACCGGGAAGAACCCGCTCCAGGTGCTCATCGATGCGATACAGAACGCAGCCCCGGTCGAGGACACTACAAGGGTAAGATACGGGGGCATAAGCTACAACATCGCTGTAGGGATAAGCACGCAGCGGAGGATAGGCGTGGCCCTGAAGAACATCGCCCTCGCCGCGCTGATAGGCGCGTTCAAGAACCGCAGGCCCCTCGGCGACGCGCTTGCGCACGAGCTTGTGCTCGCAGCTGCGAACAGCACCGATAGCTATGCGGTGAAGAAGAGGACTGAGGGAGAGCGCATAGCCAAGAGAGCGAGGTAGTCACGTGGTAAGGAAGGAGTTCGTTGCAGAAGAGGTCTCCAAGATAATGGGCAGCATAGCCCAGATCCGCAACGTGGCGATAATAGCCCACGTCCACCACGGCAAGACGACGCTGACCGACTCTCTGCTAGCACGCGCTGGCATAATCTCCAAGGCCGTGGCCGGGGAGGCGCTCTACACCAACTACGAGGAGATAGAGAAGGAGAGGAGGATGACTATCAAGTCAGCCAACATCTCGCTCGGCTTCGAGTACAAGTCTGTCGACTATATAATAAACCTGATTGACACGCCGGGGCACGTCGACTTCGGCGGCCACGTCACCAGGTCGATGCGCGCCGTCGACGGTGTCGTCCTCGTCGTCGACCCGGTCGAGGGGATAATGCCGCAGACCGAGACCGTGCTCAGGCAGGCGCTGCAGGAGAGGGCCAAGCCGGTGCTCTTCGTCAACAAGACCGACAGGCTTCTCAACGAGCTGAAGCTGACCCCGGAGCAGGCTTTCGAGAGGCTCCTCAAGCTCATAACCGAGATAAACAGGATGATAACGCGGTTCGCGCCTGAGGAGTTCGCCAAGAAGTGGCAGGTCAGCGTGGACGGCGGCAGCATCTGCTTCGGCAGCGCGTACAAGAAGTGGGCGCTCTCGAAGAGGATCATGGAGACGCACAAGGTGACGTTCAAGGAGATCTGGGACCTCTCGGCCAAGGCTGCGATAGGCGGCGAGAGCGAGAGGCAGGCTGCAGAGAAGAAGCTCCAGGAGATAGCGCCGATAGACGAGGCAGTGCTCTCCATGATAATAGAGCACCTGCCCAATCCTGGCGAGGCGCAGAGGTACAGGATACCGAGGCTGTGGCACGGCGACCTCGCCACAGTAGATGGGAAGTCAATGCTCGAGGTAGACAAGGCTGGCCCTGTCTGTATGATTGTCTTCGGGATAAACTACGACCAGCACAGCGGCGAGGTGGCGATTGGCAGGGTCTTCTCTGGTACGATGAAAAAGGGAGTCGAGGCGTACGTCACAGGCATGCCAGACCCGCAGAAGGTGCAGACGGTGAGCCTCTACATGGGCCCCGACCGCGTCGCAGTCGAAGCGGTGCCAGCGGGCAACATAGCCGCGGTGGTGGGGCTGAAGAACGCATCGATAGGGGACACGGTGAGCGAGAACAAGATAGAGCCGTTCGAGCAGATAAGGCACTACTCGCAGCCGGTGGTGACGAAGGCGATAGAGGCGAAGGACACGCGCGACCTGGCCAAGCTGATAGAGGCGCTTAGGGAGCTCACCAAGGGCGACCAGACCATAGTGGTCGAGCTGAACAGGGAGACTGGGGAGCACCTGGTGAGCGGCATGGGCGAGCTCCACCTCGAGATAATAGAGACCAAGATACGCGACGACTTCAAGGTCCCGATAACGACCAGCGAGCCCATCGTCGTCTACAGGGAGGCGATAGAGACGGGAGTGCAGAATGTCGAGGGTAAGTCGCCGAACAGGCATACGCGCTTCTACATCAACGTCGAGCCGCTGGAGCAGGGGGTCGTGGACATGATAGAGAGCGGGGAGATCAGGGACGGCAGGCCGAAGGGCAAGCTGCACGTCGAGCCGCTGATCAAGGCAGGGTTGACGAGGGCGGAGGCGAAGGGCCTGGTCGACGTCTCGAACAGGAGCGTGCTAATCGACGCCACCAAGGGCGTGCAGTACCTCAACGAGGTGATGGAGCTGCTCGTCGAGGGTTTCGAGGAGGCGGTGAAGGACGGGCCGCTGGCCAGGGAGAAGTGCACGGGCATAAAGGTCTCGATAACCGACGCGACGATACACGAGGACCCGGTCCATAGGGGCCCGGCGCAGATAATACCTGCGATGCGCAGGCCTATCTATGCCGGAATGCTGACTGCGGGAGTGGTGCTCATGGAGCCAAAACAGAAGTTCACGATAAACATAGGCAACGAGTACCTCTCTGACGTTATCTCGTTCCTCCAGGGGAGGAGGGGCCAGATACTGGACATACAGCAGGAGAACGAGAACGTCACCGTGATAGCGAAGCTGCCTGTAGCGGAGGTCATAAAGGGCTTCTCGAACGAGATGAGGGGGCTGACGCAGGGCAGGGCGATATGGTATCCGGAGTATGCGGGATACGAGAAGCTGGGCAAGGAGCTGCAGGACAAGGTAGTCAGGGAGATCAGGAAGAGGAAGGGGGTGCCGGAGAGCCCTCCGGAAGCGTCGCAGTTCCTGGACTGACGCTTGACCATGTACCTTGCGTGCATGAGGCAGGGGTTCGAGTCTACTCGGGCCTATTTTGAAAACGAAGGCAAACGCAAGTTCGAATGCACGGGATTAAAGCAGAATCCATGTAAGCGGTTCAGAAGGAACCATATACAAAATACGACAACCTGAACAAGGACTTTACAGGACCAGAGATACAGAGATTCCTCAAGGCGACAGACAACGACAAGTCCCACCTATTACTCTCTTTCAAGCGCGCCGGAAAGGTTTAAAATCTTGAATTGCGTAATATTATTGTGATTGGATGGCTGAACAGAAGCAGCAGACAATAAACAGGCAGCTAAACACCAAGCTTGATAGGATAACCAAGATGCTTACACTGGTTCTTGAGCGGATGGATGAAACGGAGCCTGACAGCATGATGATGAAGCGGATAGTGAAGGAGTGGAAGGCGATAGACTCGGGGCGCATGAAGGTCCATCACTACAAGAGCCTTGCCGATTTTGACAAGGCTCTGGGCTGATAAGATGGCCTACACGCCTGCATTCAGCGACGCGATGCAGGAGGAACTTGCATTTAGGAAAAGGAAGGATAGGGCCACCTATGAGCAGACCATGAAGAAGATAGCACAAATCCTGGAAAATCCTGAGATAGCGAAGCCGATGCGCGCGCCCCTACACGGAATACGAAGGTTCCATGTGGGCCATCTTGTGATAACCTACAAGGTCGACGAGGAAGCGCACGAGGTAGTCTTCACCTCTTTCGAGCATCACGAATGAGCCGTTTGTAGTATACCAGGACTTAGCACTACAACAATCCTTATATAGTTTATTTGGAAGCATATACCATGCCCTTTACAGCGACACAGCTGGAAGTCCTGGTATCTGTAATCGTCATCTTTGTGCTTACCGCAGCCCTTGCCGCGGTGATGACAAAAAGGTATCTCGGCAAAAGGTCCCGCGCACTGGCCTTCTGGTCCGCAGGGCTGTGGGTCTTCACCATAAGCGTGTTCTTAGAGATACTCTTCGCTCTGGACATATACCCGAACTACCTGATAGACGCGTACCTTTTCCTCGTCGTCGTGCTGGTAGAGTGTCTTGCCCTTGGGTCGATACAGCTCATCAGGTCTGATTCGATAAGGAACGGCTATTACGCGTTCGCAGCATTCGCAACGCTACTTGCGTTATACACGATAATGGCGAGCGCGCCGCCTAGCGCGTGGCCGAGCCCGTTTGTCGAGACGTATGTAGCTGCAGGCAGCCCCACCCTGTTGATAATCATCTCGTCTACCATCGCGACAACGGTAGCTGCAGCGGTAATAGTCATAATCGCAGCGAAGAGCTACCTCAAGAAGAGGAGCACGAAGCTGCTGAGCATAATAGCGGGAGTGGTCGTAGTCTCCATCGCCGGAACGCTTTATATAGCATCAGTGCCTGAATTCCTCTACTACTCCGAGTTTGTAGGCATCCTGCTGCTCTGGTGGGGTTTCATCTGATCGCATGGTATTCGACATTGTGTTGTTTGACCGCTTCCTTATGGCATTCTCGTTGGGAGTGCACATAATACTGGCTGCGGTGGGGATAGCCCTTCCTGTCATAATACTGGCTTCTGAGTTCATCGGGATCCGCTACAACAACAAGTACTACACTACGATAGCGAAGCGCCTTGCCGTCGTCTTTGTGATACTCTTTGCAGTGGGCACCGCGTCAGGCACCCTTGTCGCCCTGCTCCTTCTCCTGCTATGGCCGAAATTCATGGCCCTTGTGAGCCAGGTCGCGATACTTCCCGTCTACCTGGAGGTCTTCACGTTCTTCGCGGAGTCCATCTTTGTGGCGATATACGTCTACTCCTGGGACAAGTTCAGGAACAGGTACATCCACATGCTTACCGGGCTTCCGCTGGTGATAGGAAGCGCGATGACAGGGGTTTTCATAACTATGCTAAACGCGTTCATGAATACCCCAGCAGGCTTCAACATACAGGCGTACCTGAGCACCGGTGCGGTGACAGGCATAAACCCGCTCGCGGTCTTCTCGACACCGTCGACATGGATCGAGATACCGCACGTCCTGTCCGCAGTCTATCTCGCCGGAACGTTCATATTCATCGCCTATGCGGCGCTCATGCTCCTCAGGACCGATAAGAGGAACGTGGAGCGGAGGAGGTACTACCTGAGCCTGATGAAGCTGCTGATAGTGATGGCGTCGATAGCCATCGTCTTGGCCGTATACACGGGAGTGATCTCGATAGAGCAGCTTTATACGCTGCAGCCGGAGAAGTACGCTGCGATAGAACTGAACCTGCATAACCAGAGCGATGCTCCAGAGCTGATCTTCGGTTTCCTGGTCAACGGCACGGTCGAGTACGCGATGCAGATACCGGGCCTGCAGAGCCTACTTGCGACTGGCAGCACCTCCGGCACTGTGCCAGGCCTCTTGAGCTACCCAATGGATACGTGGCCGCCGCTCTTCATACATGACCTCTTCGACCTAATGGTTGGTACGGGGTTCCTGACCGGGCTCATAATGATAGCGATACTCGGCCTCTGGTTCCGGGACGGGAAGAACCTGGAGAATAGGCTTGTGCTATGGGTTCTCGCCTTGTGCGGCGTGCTCGTCACGCTCATACTGGAGTGCGGTTGGGTCGTAGACGAGGTGGGCAGACAGCCCTGGATAATATACAATGTCATGACGGTGAGCCAGGCTGCCAACTACTCCCCATCGATAATACCGATAACCTTCGCGATACTGCTGTTCTACGTCTTCATAATACCTGCCACGCTGCTTATAATAAGAAGGGTCTTCAAGGACAGGCCGGT
>JASHXR010000067.1 GCA_030043435.1 Microcaldota archaeon | reverse complement strand
ACGATAAACACCGACGGGCCGGAGATGCTCATGACCAACCTCAGAAACGAGATCGAGTTCCTGCTGAAGAACAAGATACTGGCCGAAGACGACATCGCGAGGGCCAACGCCAATGCGTTCGCAGCTACGTTCATCAAGTAAGCAGGGCTCCCGCCTGCCTTCATCACGGGCCAGATGGCCCCTGGACCCGATGACGCTGATTTTTTAAGTTTGAGGGGCAAGCACTATCCATGGAGAAGAGGAAGAAGGAAGAGCTAAAGGTAATAGCCACTGCCCTCGTCTTTGGAATAGCGGTATTGGGCATATGGTCTGCAGCACGTATGGCTCCAGGTGCAGAAGTGACTCTTGCCATCGGATTGATCCTGCTTGCCCTGGGCTTGATAAGCCTGTTTTCCTGGCTGTATCGCAACAGACGGCTATCCGTTCAAACAAACCAATAAATACCTTTGCTGGATAGGTTCTATTATGGCCAGCAGGACGCTTAAGAGATACGGGCTAGAAGGCATAGCCAAGATACTCATCGCCATCGGGTTTCTGCTTGTCCTTTCCGCCTGGGTCGCAGGGGTCTATTATTTCGGGACCACCGGCACTGCATCGTTCATAGCGCCTTTCATATTCACATGCGTACTGGTCGCCACCCTTCTGGTAATCAAATACAGATACACGATGTTTGAGAAATATCCCTATCTCATGAACCTTCCATCGATCTTCTACCGTATCGGAGATCAGAAAGACGGTAAGAACAAACAGAGCCTAGCCTTCAGCATGATATTTACTGTGCATTCGCTGGTCATTGCCTTTCTTGGTCTCCTAAGCCTTGTCCTGACGTTCAGCATAGGTTCCAGCATTAACAGCAAAGGTACCGCTTGGTGGTTTTTTTACGTATATCTGGCGATAATCGCGATTCTAATCGTATCTGTGCTGTATCAGTACCGCAGGATCTACAGGAAGTTCGTGAAATGAACATCAGTGCCTTTATGCCCTGCTTGGTTTGAGTATACTATCTCTTTCCATTTCCCATCGTTTGGAGGGGTAGTACCAGGGCTACGTCTTAAAAGGAAATTGGACTCCGCGGGATTTGAACCCGCAACCTCCTGCATGCCATGCAGGCGCGCTACCGTTGCGCTAGGAGCCCATTGGCCTATGACGGCGTATAGGAATGGCGCCAGCAGCATATAAAGATTATGCTAAGGGCTCCACACTCAGGGGGCAGAACCGCCAGGCTGCTTTGCGCCTGCGCCTGCCTTTGGCGCGCCCTGCTTCCCCGGCCTTCTCATGTAGAGGTACGCAGCCGCAGCGACTATCACGACGACAGCTACGACTATGTATATAAGGTATGACTGGCCACCTGACGCCTGTGCGACCGTTGCCGGCTTGGTCGAGGTAGTGGCGTTGACCGTAGTTGTCGGTACCGTGGTCGTGCCGACGCTTATCACGTTGCCCGAAGGCGCCGTCGTCGGCGCCTGCTGTCCGATAAAGCCCAGGCCCAGGGACTCCGTCGAGTTGTAGTATGAGTATCCGCCATAGCCACCTACGCAGTAGATGGTGCCGTCGGCCACTGCGCATCCGGGACCAGCTACAGCAGCCGGGTAGTCTGAAAGTCTCGTCCAACTGCCTATCCCTATATCGGAGAGGCTGGCGTAGTAGGTCTCATTCGAGTACCCTGTCGAGTTGTACCCGCCTGTGCAGATTACGTATCCGGAATATGCGGCACATCCTATGTTCTCCTCGACCAGCGGATATGGCGTTGTCGCGGTCCACTGCGAAGTCCCATCCGTGCCTATCGGAGTGAAGTAGGTCGCGTTTGTGTAGTTTATGTCGGTCTCGCCGCCTATGCAGTAGATGTATCCGCCGCTCCCTACGCAGCTCTCATCGCTTATGTTTATGGGATACTGCGGCGCCTCTGCCCAGCCCTCTGTGAGGTTAGCCGGGAACGGGTTTATGCCGCCTGTCACGTTGGCTCCGGGCTGGGGCCCGGCCACCACCGCCGCAGCGAAGACGTTGGCCGCGATGTTCGTGTAGTACACGCTGTCATTCGCATAGCCTGAGGCGTTCCAGCCGCCGATGCACGCCAGGTGCGCCCCTGATGCCGCGCAGCCCTCGTCAGTCACATTGATCGGATAGCTGGCCAGCGCTGTCCAACCCGTCAGTCCGTTGCCGGCCATCTCCGCCGAGTACGTCGCGTTGATCACTCCAGACACGTTCTCCCCGGCTATGCAGTACGCCATGCCCGAGTACCCTATGCAGCTCTGTCCAGTCACGTTGTTCGGATAGTCTGTGCCGTTTACCCACTGCCCTGCTCCAGCCCCGCTTATGTTCATGTAATATGTCGCGTTGTCGTAGAAGTAGGAGGTGCTGCCCCCGAGGCAGTAGATCGCTGTCGAAGATGCAAGGCACTGGGGACTCGATACGGATAAAGGGTATGCCGTGACATTGGACCATGCCGCAGAGACCGCCCCTGCAGAGAGCGCCAATGCGAGAGCAGAGATGGCCAATGCAACCCTTTCCAGAGACATGTACTAATCGCCCGTTTCCTGTAATGGTATGCAGATGAAACTTTATAAACGGCGCGACACGGTTCGCTTCTGCGCCTCTTCACCGCAGCTCCAGTAAGTCATTCACTCTTCTGCCTGGACACCTTCCTCGCGAGCGGGTCGAACTTCTCGAAGAACGCGCGCCACGTATAGGCGCTCTCCACCCTCCTCCTCCCGTCCCTGCCCATCCGCCCAGCGAGCGATGGGTGCTCAGCGAGGTATCCCATCCGCTTCGCCATCTCCTGCGCCGAGTTGACCAGGAACCCAGTCTTCCCGTCCTCTATCGTCTCGGTAGGGCCGCCCTCGTTGACCGAGACCACAGGCTTGCCTGAGGCCATGGCCTCCAGCGGTATGAACCCATAGTCCTCGTTCACCGCAGCGAAGAGGACAGCGCTGCACCTTGAGTAGAGGCTTCTCAGCTCCCCCTCCTTGACGTTCTCCAGTATCTCCACCCTTGCGCCTCTCGCCTCATCGCGCAGCTTCCTGAGATAGGCCGCATGCTCTGGGTCCTTCGAGACCGCGCCTGCGATTACGAGCCTGTACCTCTGCCTGGACCTTCCCGCCGCGCCCCGCCTTGCGAAGCGCTTGAACGCGTCTATCGCATACCCCTGCCTCTTGTTCGGCGTTATCCTAGACGGGCAGAGGAAGAACCTCTCGTCGCCGTTGTCTTGGTATCCCTTCGCGTCTATGCCAGGGTTGATGACGCTTGCGCTCCTATTGAAGTATCTCACTATCCTCGCATTGGTGGTGTTGGAGTTGGTCGCTATCGCCTCTATCCTCCTGACTACCCTCCCGGCTATGAACTTATAGCTCTTCGCCATGGCCGCATACACGAGCTTGTCCCTGGCTGACCTCCCCTGCATCCTCGCCTGGTAGAGGTCGTAGACCTCGCGCGGCGGGGTGTGGCAGTACCAGAGCACCCTCTCGTTCCTGTGCCTGATCCACTCGCTCGGCGAGATGTGCGGGTTCAGCACGTCGTAATCCTCTGCTATCCTCATCCTGTAGAAACCGTATCCGTAAGTGAGGCCCTGAGAGGCCCTGTAGGGAAGCAGCCTCGCCAGCGCGGTGCGCGGCTTCACCACCTCTATGTCCATGCCCGCGTACTCTGGGAACGCCCCCTTCCTGTCGTATTCTAGCGTGTAGATCTTCGCGTCGTAGTGCCTCGCTATCTCCAGTATGACCCTGTCCACCCCTCCCATCAGGTTCAGGTACGGCTGCAGCACGAGCATCTTCATAGCTTCGCCTCTGAGGCGCACGGCAGGCCATGAGCGTGGCAGCGCGCCGCAGTACACTCTCTATACCATTATACTATATAGTACCTTATATCGCGCGTGGTTGAGATGCGGCATAATGCCGCTCTGCGCGGCCTGGCCGGGCTTCAGCTCGGCATGTCATAGCTGTTGTCTACATAGCTTGGCTTCTGCTGCTCCGCTGGGAGCGTGCCAGAGAAGTTGTCAAGGGAGTAGATCATTATGTCAGCTGTGGTGTTCACGTAGTTGACGCCTGTGAAGTTGTCTGGATATGCGAGCGTGAATCCCGGCAGGCTCCCCAGGAAGAAGCCCCTGTAGTAGTTCGAGTCGTAGAACTGCGACGGTGCGTCGGTCACGGTGTCGTTCGGCCCGTTCGGCAGGTAGATGAGCGTGAAGACGTAGAAGGGCTCGTTCTGCGCCGCGTCGGTGAGGCCGTCGTAGAGCGCTACCGTCGCTACAGCGTTGGACTTGGTGCCGTTCTGGTAGAGCAGCCTCGTCGGGTTCCCGGTCTCCAGGAAGGAGGCCGGCAGGCAGTACGTGAAGTTGAGCTGCTCATCGCCTAGGAACGGTATGGCTATGAGCGCAGTCGAGTTTGTCGAAGAGGAGTTGGAGATGGAGCAGAAGTCAGAGACGCTCGTCACATTATACGGCACGAGCACCTCCACCGGGTCGTGCTCTGTCTCGCACGGCGAGGTGCCCAGCACATAGTCGGTCTTGTAGAGCTTGCCCTCCTGCTCCGCATATGCCTGCGTCGTCTGGTTTATGTCTATGCACGCGAGGAAGTCAAGCGCCCCCCACTTAGGCACGAGCTCGTTGTCGAACAGGACGTACTTGGCCTGGGAGGCGTTCATGAACGCCGCGAGGCTGGCGGGGCCGAAGCCGTCGGACTGGCCCAGGACGTAGTTCGCAGCCACGTTATAATCGGTCTGCGGCACTGCGTTGTCGCCCCTGATAACCGCGTTGGAGTTGCCGAACCAGTTGATCCAGTCGCCGTAGTCCCACCATGCCAGTACCCTCGGCGCTGTAGGGCCGACGTTGGAGCGCATCCATGCGAGCGCGTTCAGCCAGTACGTCGGCACAGTGTTGCAGAAGAGGTCCGCTCCCACAGAGTTGCCCGCATTGTCTATGGTTGTGCAGTTCTGGTTCAGGGCCGCAGGCAGGGCGCCCAGGCCTATATACGCCACGAACTCAGCGACTATGATAACGGAGCCGACGGCATAGACCGCGTAGAGCAGGGTCTTCGGGTTGTCCATCCTCCTGATGTACATGATAGCCTCGCCGAAGATTATCGCAATGCAGATTATGTACGCAGCGCCGAAGTGGGGCAGGTACTTAGCCTCCGACATGCCTGCGAAGGCGAGCGGCAGCACGAAGGCGAGGACCATTATCCCAGACTGCGAGCCCTTGAAGAAGACGCCGTAGAGCTCGATGAGCACGAAGACGATAAGCACAGGCCACAGGATGGCCTGGTAGCCGAAGATCGAAGCGGCGATGAGGCCGAACCCGCCTGTGCCGAAGTCGTAGTTGAGGCCCGTAGGCGCATACTCCTGCACAGTCAGGAAGAGCGGGCTTGACGGCGTCGTGAAGTGCGCGCTGAGGGCGAGATATGCGTCGACAGGAGCGCCGAGAGGCGTGGCGAGCACCGCTGCGACCAGCGCGACGATGAGCACGGCGAGCCAGACCAGATAGGTCTTGAGGTTTATCTCGAAGTCCATCTTGCCGTACCTCTTGAGCAGGACCGGGAGGTACTGGAAGAGCGCCACTACCAGGAGGGCGCCGATCGGGAAGCTGACGATGGTAGGCACTCCGAAGTAGCTCGGTATCCTGTTCTGCAGTGTCGCGGCGTATGGGATGTAGAGCGCGAAGATGACTGTGAAGATCGCTATGACTATTATGTTCATCTTGTAGAAGTCGCGCATCGGCCTGTCCTTGAGCACGTTGAAGAGGCCCTGCACTATTATGTATATGGCCAGTATTGCCGCGGGGATGGTGTAGTACTGCGCGCCGAGGAAGTTCGCGGCGAAAGCGATGGCAGCCAGCACAGCGTACCTATGCTCCTTCGGGTTCTCAGCAGCCAGCAGGTACGCCGCGAGGAAGAAGAAGAGCAGGAGTATGCCGAAAGGCTCGAGGAGCTGCTCCCCTGCTATGAAAGTGGAGATGAGCACCGGCATGGCTGTCGCCAGCACAGCGCCTATTATCGCAGGGAAGTCGCCGTAGAGATGGTAGAGCATGATGAAGATTATGAAGACCAGCAGCGCAGCTGCGATGGGCGGATAGTACGAGGAGATGAGGCTGAGGAGGTTGGTGTTTGGCGACGCAGGCGCTGTAGAGCTGATGGCCACGGTGCCGCCTATCGTAGCCTGCTGCTGCGGCCCTGCGATGTCATACCAATAGGCCTCGAGATACGGGATCAGCGGCTCGGCCCTGTGGTTCGTCCCGTTCACTGCGGTAGGCCACGCCGAGGTGTCGAGGCCGAGCTGGTACCCGTATGTTAGTATGTACTGCGTCGAGACCATATCGAAGTAAGGGTCGAACTCGAAGTACTGCGGTGCGACGCTGATGTTCTCGAACCTCGTCGCGAAGGTTATCACCATTAGCCCGAAGACGAGCAGCAGGACCCACCACCTGCCCCTCTTGCCGCTCTCCCTGCCCGCCTTCCCTTCAGTTGCGATAGGGGTCACCGCGTCCTCGAGCAGCATCCTCTCCTCGCGCTCATGCTGCTCGTACAGCTTCTGCTCCTGCCTCCTGTGCGCCGCGGCCACTGCAGACCTCTCCTCTGGGCCGGCGTCCTTGAGCAGGTGCATCTCCTCGGCATGCCTCTCCGCCAGCTCCTCCTCCTCCTTCTCGTGCTCCCTCAGCACCTTCATGTCCACCTTGAGCCTCGAGAGCGTGGTGCGCAGCTCTGCCAGCCTCTTCCTGTAGTCGGCCTCTATCTCCTTGGCCGCGGCCCCGGCTCCTGCCGCGGCAGCAGGGCGCGCTCCGGAGCCCCGCCTGCCTATGCTGCTCCAGTCCCTCTGCGTTATGGAGGAGAGCCCTCCCTGCAGGGCCAGC
>JASHXR010000066.1 GCA_030043435.1 Microcaldota archaeon | reverse complement strand
TCGCCTATCTTCGACGTGCCGAACAGGTATTTGCCCTCAATTATCTCTTTCATATGTATCATTCCCATCATATTATTCATCCTCACGTTTAAATAGGCATGCCGATGCGTAGAAGGAGGGAGGTAATAGCACTGGAGGCACAGGTGAGGCTGCAGCGAGTTATGGGGTTGTGCATCGCTGGGCCGGGCCGGGGCCTCGCAGGGACGCGGCCGCTGCATTTATATCCCTCGTCTGAGAGGCGTACTCATGAAGAAGGAAGGCATCGTCAGGAGGGTTGCGAAGGAGCTTGATGACAGCGGCTACTCCACGGTAGTGGTCAGGAACATGCGCACGTGCATAGACGTCTTCGCCACCAAGCTGGGCAGGACCGTGGCGATAAAGGCGGTGCACAACATAGACTCGGCGGGCAGGGCCGGGGTGGAGTCGCTCTACAGGATCGCGTCGTTCATCGGCGCCGAGCCGTTGATAGTGGGGGGCGTCTCCCAGAACGGCAGGCTCGGCGAGGGCGTGATATACCGGAGGTTCTCGGTCAGGTGCATGGCCTCTTCCTCTATAGACCTGCTCGGAGAGGAGGTGACAGCGCGCCTGGCGGCCCGCACGGTGGGAGTGAAGGTGAGGGTGGACGGGGCCAGGCTCAGGAAGCTGAGGAAGAACTGCGGGGTCAGCGCCGCAAGGCTCGCGAAGATGACTGGCATCTCGAGGGAGGCGGTATACAGGTACGAGCGCTGCAGCGGCTTCGCGACGGGGAGAGTGGCCTTGAGGCTCGGGCGCGCGCTCGGGGAGGCGGTGACGATGGACGCAAGGGAGGGCGAGCCGAAGAGGGTCGAGGCGTCGAGGATGTTCGGCACCACTGGCATGGCGGCCCTGGACGTATCCAATGCGCCTTTCGACGTCATAGTAAAGAACGAGAACAGGTATGAGATAAGCTACGACACGGATTCGAGGACCATGGCGAAGCGCGCCGAGCTCTTCAGCTCGCTCAGCGGCCTGCTCGAGTCCAATTACCCGTTCTTCGTGAGCAGGAGGCGCGAGGGGAGGATAATGGGCATACCCATCCTAAGGCAGGAGACGGTACGCGGCCTTAGGTCGGAGAAGGAGCTCGTGGAGGCGCTCTACGCGCTCTCATAGGCCTGGGCGCCTCGGACATCGCTTTCTGTATTCAGCGGCGCATGCCTCACGTCGCTGAAGGTAAGCAGAGACCCAGGGCAGGGTCAACGCCCATCGTGTCAAGCAGGATGAGTCTTCTGAAAGTACTGCCATGCATAAGGGTCATACGAGTATAAGGAGCATCAGGTTGCCGACGAGCAGAGTGACCACTACGCCTATGAAGGTGAAGAGCGCGAGCGGCACTGCGTTCTTGTATACCGGTATCTTCCTCCTGGCGTGCTTTATCTCTGAGATGAGGGCCCTGGTGGCCAGCCTGCCGAAGCGCCTCGACCTCTTCCTGAAGTACGCCAGGTCCCTCGCGCCCATCATGTTGGTCGCTATCATGTCGCCGCTCTCCAGCTCCGACGGATACACGGAGAGGGTCATGCCCTCGTATATCGCCTTCTTGTAAACCAGTATGAGCGCGGAAGGTATCGCGGCGAGGAGGAGTATCAGCGTGCCTGTGAGGGAGTAGTCCACCACCACGTTGAGGACGATTATGAGCGCAGCATACGCGGCGAGGAGCACGACTGCCGAAAGGACGTTCCTCCCTTCGATAGGTACCCGGCCGAGCTTCCTCTTTGCCTTGAGTATATAATACGCAGGCGCAAGAATCATGGTCGCATAGCCGGTGGCGATGAATACCGAGAGGATGAAGGGGAGCGAGAACTGCGGCACGCTGAGCAGGAGTGGGACCAGCTGCATTGGCATGACCAGGCTTATGAAGACGAACTCGAAGAGGTCCCCGCCGCCGAGAACGCCGTATTTGTAGGTGGGATACCCTATCGCAGCTATTATCACGGCGAAGAGCACGCTAAGCTCTATCGTGTGGAGCCCGTACGTCAGCGTGATGAGTACGCCGGCCACTACCGTCGCGTACGCGAAGACGTTGGGCACGTTCCTCTTGTTGAAGACGTCGAAGAGCGCGTATGCGAGCGTCACTGCTAGGAGCGCGGCCACCCTGATTATGTCGAGTAACAAGTGATCACATGCGCGTTTGGACGCGCGCCTTTGAGGCACTTTCGATGCCGGACCTCCGCGCGCGCATACCCCTGCGCCGAGTCCGCTTGCAGGGGAGTTACCCTCGTATATGATACCGCGCATATAAAGCCCTTTCCCTGCGCAGGTTTACCGCGCATGGGACGCATGATGCGATTCTCAACGTCTACAGCGCGATTCATGCACGTTATACTTCGGTAGGCGGCGCGAAGGGCGTGCATAGCGCCATCTTGTAGGGAAGGTTTAAATATCTGACTGGGGAGTGTATTGTAGGATGGAAGGAATCAGGAAGGAATGAAAGACCAATGAAGGATGAATGGGCTGTAGATATGGCAACTATCCGAGCGCAATTTTTGGCTGCGACGACGGGCTCGATGGTAGTTTCACCATTTCCAGTAAAGGCCACGCACATACGCAATAGCAATTATTGTGGTGCGTCCGCTGCATAAAGCTCTTAACTCTCTTCTCTTCGGTGTTCTTTATGCAAGTGGACAAAAACATGGGTAGTGTGGATTTTGCGAGGCTCAGGCTTAGCGAGAAGGAGATGCTCCTGCTCGCCGAGATAGGGCTGAACGAGATACCTACTGCCACAGACTTCGTCGAATTCGCATCGGAGAACTACGCGATGTCGCAGAGCGGCATCTGGTATACGCTGAAGAAGCTCAAGAAGGAGGGGGTGCTGGACTTCACCGAGAAGGGTGAGGCGTACAGGCCGCTTGCGCTGACAGAGGGTGGGATGAAGGTGTTAAGGGCTAGCATGACTCATGCAGGGGTGAACTGCGATGTGAGGAGGGTGGCACAGATAAGCGTATGAATGTGTGTAAGCGCGCGGGGCCGTGCATTTGGGAGGGGTGGTGCACGGCTCCAGCTTACGCAAGGTCTTTCGCTCTGCGCAGGCCGGACAGCAGACCCGGAAGGCAAGCTGCGGCTATTTCTCTTCAGTAGTCTCGGAGACTATCTCCTCTATCTTCCTGAAGTTGTTCGCATTTACGGGATTGGAGAACTTGTTGTGCCTTACGAACTCCTCGTCCCATGGCTGCCTGTAGACGATGCCGGGCTTGCAGCGGTCTATGAGCCTCTGGAGCGTGCCTTCCTTCACCGCCTTGACCAGCTCGCCTACCTGCCTGTCCATCTTGGCAGGGTCGTAATCGTTGAACAGCGTCATGTCGGAGTGCAGCATCGCGATGGAGGTCTCGGCAGGGTTCGTCATCTCATCCTTGCTTGGATACCTTCCGTACTTCTTCCTATAATGCTCGAAGAGCGCCTTCTCGTCGGCCTCGAGCCTGATGACAACGAAGTCCTTAAGCTCCTCCTTGAAGGCCTCGAGCTCCTCTGGCTTGCGCAGGCCGTCGCAGACGACAGGAAGGCGGTCGTTGGCCTTCAGGTCCCTTATTATGTGCTTAGCCCAGACAGCAGGGTCGAGCTCGCGCATCTTGTTGCCTATGTCCTGCAGCAGCGTCCTGTCGTACTCCCTCATGCCGAAGAGCTCCCTCGCCAGCTCCTCTATCCGCTTCGAGAACGAGGGCCTGTAGACGGCTATGCCGAACTCCTCCTCAAGGCGGAACTTGAGGTAGTCGGAGTAAGTGGACTTCCCCGACCCGGTAACGCCTATGAAGACGAATGAGGGTATGGAGGGAGTCGGCCTTCCGGGCTGGCGGGTTTCGCAATCTGCCATCTTACCACGTCTTGGCGCATCTCTGCAAGGCGCCTGTATGGTAGGTATGCGCACCGCGCCAATTTATGCCTTTCTGAGCTGCCTCCTCTTGATGTTCGAGAGGACCTTCCCCACCGCCTCCTTCAGCTCGTCCCTGGTCCCGGAGTTGGCTATCCTGTAGTCTGCCATGGCTATGACCGCATTGAGGCCGGCCTTCCTGTACCTCTCCGAGCCCATGTTCGCCTTGGCCTCCCTCTCGTCCCTCTCGTTGAACTCCTCAAGCGTCTTGGGGTCAGAGGGCCTGCCGCGCGCCCTGAGCCTCTCGAACCTGACCTCGGTGGGGGTCTCCACCGCGACAAGCGTCAGCGACGGCACCTTGCTCCTGAGATAGTCCAGCTCGTAGGTGCTCCTTATGCCGGTCAGGACTATGTCATCTGAATCTAGCTTGCGCAGCTTCTCGACGGTGAGGACGGCGACGATGTCCTTGCCCCGCTTCTCCCTCAGCTCCACGGGGAAGCTCCGGTCGGTCTCCCGGGTCACAACTATCCCGGACCGTGCCATCTCCTCCCTTATTATGTCGCCCATGTCAAGGACAGCGAAGCCCCTGCCTGAGAGTATGTCAGCGACCTCGCCCTTCCCAGAACCGTGGAGCCCCACTACGCAGAGTATCATGATGCCACGCCTCCAATATGCTTGTCCGATGCGCCTTGGCGGTGCCGCCATAACGCCATGCCCTACCTCACCATGCTGCCCTCGCTTACCTGCCTGTCCACGGTGAGGAGCGAGAGCGCCTCTACGCCGTCGCCAGCGGCCAGGAGCATGCCCCGCGACTCCACACCTGCTATCGTCTTCGGGTCGAGGTTCACTATGCATGCGACCTCCTTTCCGACGAGCTCCTCCTTGGCATACCATGCCTTTATGCCTGCCACTATGGTCCTCTTGCCCACCTCGGGGCCGAGGTCCACGGTGAGCCGGTACATCGGCTTCCTCGCCTGCTCGTGGTCGTCTGCGGAGACGATCCTGCCTACGCGGATCTCGAGCCGCGCGAACTCATCGAACGTCACCATAAGACAGCCGTATTTAAGATGGAACGGCTCATTTAATAAGGATGCGCGTCTTCGCTGCGATAGAGATACCAAGGGAGGTGAAGGCACGCATGCTTGACGCGTCCAGGTACCTCGCGTTCAAGGAGGTCACGCTTGTCAGGGAGGAGGCGCTGCACCTCACCCTCCTCTTCTTCGGCGAGGTCTCTGAGGCGAGGGTGCGCGAGATAGAGGCTGCGATGGACTCGATAGGCGGAGGGGGGTTCGGGGTCACGCTGCACGGCATCGGGTTCTTCAAGCCGGAGCGCATCCGCGTAGTATACGCAGGCGTGGCTGCCGGGGCCGAGAGGCTGGCCTCGATGCACGACTACCTGGCCAGGAGACTCGGGGTCGGCAGCGGTGAGAGGTTCGTCCCGCACGCCACCATGGCGAGGGTGCGCGGACTGAGGGAGAGGGCCGCGTTCATGGAGGTCGCCAGGGAGTACGAGGACTGCGACTTCGGCTCGTTCCAGGCCGACTCGATAACGCTCGTGAGGAGCGAGCTGGGCTACGGCGCTCCAGTCTATGAGGAGCTATACAAAAGCAAGCTCTGACCTCCTCGCCGCGAACTCTTCCTGCGTCGCCTTCGTTATCAGCTCTGCAGGGCCGTAGACCTTGTTGTTGAGGAGGAGGTCGTAGCTCGACCCGGTCTTGAGGTCGAGGGCTATGTGCCTCGTCTGGTTTCCGAAGAGGTCCAGCTCCGCAAGGCGGCACGGTATGGAGGAGCGCACCGTGTCGATGACGCTCTGCATGATTGGGTCAGGACCCTGCATCCCTATGACCCTCATCTCGAGGTTCCTGTGGCCCTTCGCCCTTATAGCCTTGTTTATCTGGTGCACCGCGCCCTTGGCTACATGCTGCGACGGCCTCATCGACGCGGCCCAGCCGGTGTCCACGTCGTATATGGAGATGAAGAGGTCGTACGTTATCTCCCTGGCGGTGACATACCTTGCCGTATCGGAGTAGTCCTGGATGTGCGCCTTGTTCAGCTCCAGGTCTGTGGCCCTCTCCTCCACCATAGCAAGGGAGGTGTGGTGCCTCGTCCCGGTCTTAAGCCTCAGGGCTGCCGCGCCGAACGCCGCCCTCGTCGACTCCCGCAGATACGCAGGCCATAGGTCCATCTTCAAACCATCGCGCAGTCGCATCGTGTTGCGCGATTAGTATAGCATGGAGCAGGATTATATACGCTTATACGCGCTGGCGACCATGCGGCCTGCGGCGCTGCCCTCCGACCTTGCCAAGGTGTACAGCGGAAGGCGGGAAAACTAAGTATTATGGGGCATATTTAAAGCTGGCGAGGCAATCATATCTGGCATGCGCAAGGGATGATGGGATGAGACTGAAGAGCGAGGAGGTGATATTCCTCAATTCCGTCTTCTTCGTGATAGGGTTTGTCCTTGTCTTCTCTGTAGTCGGCATACTGCTCCAGACCCTCGTGGCTGGGGTGGCGGTGACCCTGGCCAACACCCTAAGGATAATCGGGGGCGTGGTGATAATAGGATTCGGGATACTTCTCATAGCCTCGGCCAGGTACAGAATACCGTTCTTTTCCGGGGAGTACAGGATACGCGTAAAGAGGTCAGGCAACAGCTTCATCTCGTCATTGGTGTTCGGGGTCGCGTTCGCGATAGGATGGACGCCGTGCGTGGGGCCGATACTCGGAGCCATCTACACGCTGGCGATAACCTCTCCCGGCACCGGCTTCCTGCTCCTGCTGGCCTTCTCCCTCGGACTCGGCATACCGTTCCTGCTCGCCGGAGCGTTCATCTCGAGGTTCTCGCTCTTCCTGAAGAGCGCAGGGCGCTTCCTCAGGTACTTCAACGTCATAGGCGGCGCGCTCCTCATAGCGCTTGGGCTCCTGGTCGTATCAGACTACATAGGGCTGCTCTCCGTGTTCCTGCTGAGCACCAACGGCTACGTGGCCCTGAACGGCTCGCTTGACTTCATTATCGCCATAGCTGCCGGTATACTCACGTTCTTGTCGCCGTGCATATTGCCCCTTGTACCAGCATACTTCGCGTATATCGGCGGCACAGTATCTGATGTGGTGAAGGGATGAGAGTTAACGCGTACCTGGTGGTCTTCCTTGCTGTCGTAGTGATCATAGTGCTGGCTGCGGCCGTGTCCTTCCTGCCGTCGAGTTCGACGGCGCCGCAGGCCGGGGAGAACCTCTCGCTGGCCAGCCTGCCGGACTACGGGCCCGCACCTCCCATCGCAGGCATAGCCGCATGGATCAACTCACCTCCGCTGAACCTCTCGCAGCTGCGAGGCAAGGTGGTGCTGGTCGACTTCTGGACATACTCGTGCATAAACTGCCTATTGGAGATACCATACCTGAACGCATGGGAGAGCGAGTACGGGAGCAACGGGCTCGTCATCATCGGCGTCTCCACGCCTGAATTCACCTTCGAGCACAACTATACCAACGTATACGATGCGGTACAGAGGGACGGGATAAAGTATGCTGTGGCGCTGGACAACAACTACACGACGTGGGACAACTATGACAACCACTACTGGCCTGCGGACTACCTCATAAACGCGAGCGGGTACGTGAGGTACGTCTCGTTCGGCGACGGGAACTACAACACAACCCAGCGCGCCATCCAGCTGCTGCTCGAGAGCGCAGGCTACAGCGTGGCCAACTCCCTTGCAAATGTGACGAGCAGCGTGAACTTCTCGCAGATAGACACTCCCGAGATCTACCTTGGATACGGGGAGGCGCGGCAGGCCCTCGGAGGGGGCGAGGTCTTCTCGCCGGGCAACATCGTTGACTATGGTATTCCCGATGTCACGCAGACCAACGTCGCGTATCTCGGCGGGGAGTGGTATAATGCGGAAGACAGCATGATAGCAGTGAGCAACGCGACAATATTCCTCACGTACAAGTCGGCTTACGTGAACATAGTGGCCGAGGCATACAACACCAGCAACGCAAGCATAGTGGTCAGGCTGGACAACAACAGCCTGCCCCAGGACTACCTGGGCAGCGATGCGCACATAGTGGATGGCAACGCAGTGGTGGACGTGAGCTCACCCAGGCTTTACAGCATAATATCAGCTCCGTCATACGGATGGCATACGCTCGAGATAGAGGCGAGCCCAGGTTTCAGGATATATACGTTCACCTTCGACTGAGAGCACATACGCCTGCGGTGCAGTCGCGGCGATGGTTAATCCGCAGCAGCGCGCGGATGGGAACGCTTTTTAAGGTTGGGCTTCCTAACTCCTTCTGGTGATGCGATGACGAAGGCGGCGAGGAGGGAATTCTCATTCATAACGATAATAGGGCTAGACAGGAAGGGCATCGTCGCGCGCGTCTCGGGCCTGCTCTACCGGAACGGGATAAACATAGAGGACATAAGCCAGAAGGTGATAGAGGGCTACTTCGTCATGACCATGCTCGTGGACATGAAGGACTCGAAGCTCCCTATAGACGACGTCCGCTCGGAACTGGAGAGGCTAGGCAAGGAGATGAAGCTGACGATACAGGTCCAGCACGAGGAGATCTTCAACATCATGCACAGGGTGTAGCATGTCAATCGACATCGACGAGGTATACGAGACCGCGAGCATGATCCTGTACCAGAACTTCGACATAAGGACGGTCACGCTCGGGATAAACCTGAAGGACTGCATCGACTCGGACTTCGGGAGGTTCAAGGCCAAGGTGCACAGGAAGATCGGGACCAACGCAAGGAAGCTGGTCGCCGAGGCAGAGAAGCTGGAGTCGAAGTACGGAATCTCGATAGTCAACAAGAGGATCTCGATAACGCCGATAAGCATAGTCATGGAGGGCCACTCCTCCAGGCGCTGCTTCATGGAGATGGCTGAGACCATAGACAGCGCCGCTGGCGACGCGGGGATCAGCTTCGTCGGGGGCTTCGGCGCTCTCGTCCAGAAGGGGATGACCGGAGCAGACAGGACACTAATAGACTCACTGCCCGATGTCCTCTCGAAGACCGAGAGGGTCTGCGCCTTCCTCAATCTCGGCTCAAGCGTCGCCGGCCTGAACATGGACGCTGTGAACCTGCTCGGCAATATGCTGAAGGAGACCGCAGCACGCTCAAGGAACGCGGTGGGCTGCGCCAAGTTCATCGCGATGGTCAACGCACCTGAGGACAACCCGTTCATGGCAGGCGCGTTCCACGGGGTCGGGGAGGGGGACTTCGCCCTGAACGTTGGGATAAGCGGCCCTGGAGTGGTCAGGTCGGTGGTGGAGAAGAACAGGGAGTGCGACCTCACCCAACTCTCCGAGGTCATAAAGAGGACTGCGTTCAAGATAACCAGGGCAGGGGAGCTCGTAGGCAGGGAGCTCGCTTCCAACCTCGGCGTCGAGTTCGGCATCGTGGACCTCTCGCTGGCTCCGACGACCGCAGAGGGCGATTCGGTGGCAGGGATAATAGAGAGCCTGGGCATAGAGAGGATAGGCGCGCCGGGCTCGACCCTCGCAGTGGCGCTCCTCGTGGATGCAGTCAAGAAGGGAGGGGCGATGGCGAGCGGCTCCGTCGGCGGGCTGAGCGGCACCTTCATACCAGTGAGCGAGGACCTCGGGATGGTGGAAGCGGTGAGGAAGGGCGCGCTGAGCCTGGAGAAGCTCGAGGCCCTGACCGCGGTCTGCTCTGTCGGGCTGGACATGTTCGGCATACCGGGCGACACTCCTGCAGAGACTATAAACGCGATAATCGCTGACGAGCTCGCGATAGGTGTAGTGAACAACAAGACTACGGCGGTGAGGGTGCTGCCGGTCCCCGGGAAGAAGGCTGGCGACCTGGTCAGGCTAGGCGGGCTGCTCGGCGACGTGCCGATAATGCGCGTAAACAGGTACTCGTCAAGAAGGTTCGTCGGAAGGGGGGGCAGGCTGCCTGCCCCGATCACGAGCCTCAGGAACTGACCTCAGCCCTTTATCGAGTCCTCTATGGCCTTGATCTGCTCCTTGGAGAGCTTGCTGAACAGCGGCTTGAGGCCGCCGAGATCCAGCGGTGCGCCTCCCCTGAGGTGCCCAGGCAGGAGGGCCATGCGCGCCTCTGGTTCTGAGAAGACCTTGAGAAGCCTGGCTGAAGCGGCTGGGGTGAAAGGGTAGAGGAGGATGGCGAGGTCATAGGCTATGTTGAGCGTCACGTACATCACGCGCCTGAACCTCTCATTGTCATCCCCATTGGACGACTTAACGAGCTTCCATGGCTCGACCTTGCTCATGTAGGCATTGCCTATCGTCGCTACTGAGACCATGCACCTCAGCGCCTCGCGTATCTCTATCTTTCCGAAGTGGCTCTTGTAGTTGGAGATCTCCCTCTGTGCCTCTTCCAGGACAGCGAGCTCTTCCGTGCCTAGGTCCTTCTCGACGAGCTCGGGAACCTTAGCCCCCAGGTTGTTCCTCGCCATCGTCAGGGTGCGGTGCACGAAGTTGCCTATAGCGTTGTTCATGTCGTTGTCCACCGCCTGCCTGAGCAGGTCTATCGAGAAGTCGGTATCCGAGGTCTCTGGCAGGAGGGAGGCGAGGACGAATCTCCAGTAGTCTGAGTCCATTATTCCGATGGCTTCCTTCAGGTCCAGGCCTATGCCCCTGGACTTCGAGAACTTCTGCCCGTTCCACATCAGGAACTCGTACGCGTATATGGTGTGCGGAAGGACGTAGCCGAGGTCGCTGCCCATGAGGTAGGCCGGCCAGAGGAGCGCGTGGAACTCTATGTTGTCCTTGCCCATGAACTGTATGAGCCTGGTGTTCCTGGCCCTCCAGTACCTCTCGCTCTGCGCCGCATTCCACTCGTCGGTTATCCCTATGTATGCTATCGGCGCGTCGAGCCAGACGTAGAGCACCTTGTCCTCGAACCCCTTGAGCGGGACGGGGAACCCCCAGGTT
>JASHXR010000065.1 GCA_030043435.1 Microcaldota archaeon | reverse complement strand
CCTGCTGCGGCGCTGCCTTCTGCGCCACCGCCTTCTCCTGGCCCAGCCTCCTTATGGTCTCCTTCAGCGCCTCCGCCACGCCCCCGCCCTTTGGCGTGAGGAAGACCCTCTTCGACCTGCCGTGCCTCTCGGTGGCCACGAGCCCCGACTCCTCGCACCTGGCCACGAACCTCGACGTGTGCACGTATGTGGCTCCTGCGGCCTTGGCGAGCCCGGAGAGGTACCACTCCCTAGATCCGTCGGAGAGCGCGATGAGGAGCCTGAGCTGCTTCTCCTTGAAGACGAGCATGCCCACAGGGCCCGCATCTACGGCCGCGACGCCGCTCCCAGAGTCCATCGCCAACACCAGCACAGCATGGCCGTACGCTCCCAATCTGCTTACAGATAACTCTCTGCAGCCATTTATAACACCGAGCCGTACCGCCTGCCCTCCACTGAAGGTGACGCGTTTGACGCCACAATTTATAAATACATAATATTCAATGATAGATAGAGGCGATACGGTATAGAATAGAAGCGCGGATGGTAACATGGTAAAATACGTGATTGCAGAACAGCTCGTGGGCAAGGAGGTCATGACTGCCGATGGCTTTGACCTAGGCAAGTTCGTCGACGCGGAGATAAACGAGGTAAACGGCAAGCTGAGCTCCCTGATCGTCGAGCCCAATGTGGACAGCGAGTACGTGAACAGGCTGAGCATAAAGGACGGTAAGCTGAAGGTGCCGTACTCCAGCGTGATGGCCGTCAACGACTACATAATCGTGGAGAAGAAGGGCCTGTAAGGTGATCCCATCATAATTGCCGGCGGCGACGAGGCAGGCCGCGGCGCAGTCATGGGTCCCCTTGTCGTCAGCATGGTTGCGATACAGAAGGGGAGGGAGTCCAAGCTCTCGAGGATAGGGGTCAGGGACTCGAAGCTGCTCACGCCGCGCAGGCGCGAGTACCTGTACGACGAGATATGCTCCTTGGCAGAGGACGTCGGGATCTACAAGGTCAGCGAGGAGGAGATAAACCGCGCCATGGCCGCTGGCATGTCCCTGAACGAGCTCGAGGCCTTCCACTTCGCGAGGCTCATAGACTCGTGCAGGGCGTCTCCGGAAAGGGTCTTTCTCGACTCTCCAGACGTGGTGCCGGAGAGGTTCGGAATAAGGGTGTCGCTCTTCTCGAAGCTGCCCCTCACTGTGGACGGGGCGAAGCGCGGCAAGGGTGCTATGGGGGACGAGGAGCAGAAGCTGATAAAGGTCGTCTCTGAGCACAAGGCCGACGTGCTCTACCCTGTGGTCTCGTGCGCCTCGATAGTCGCGAAGGTGACGCGCGACGGCGCGCTCCAGAAGCTCCGCGACCGCCTCGACATGGACATCGGCTCCGGTTACCCCTCTGACAGGAAGACCATAGACGCCATAAAGGCTAACCTTCATGACAGGAAGTTCGGCCAGTACATGCGCGAGAGATGGAAGACGCTCAAGAACATACGGCAGAGCAAGATAGATGACTTCTTCAGGTAGCTGCGATGTCAGAAGATGCCGAGAACGCGAGAGCCAGGTATGAAGGCGAGGACCTTCGCTCCGGAAGAAGACGCGAAAGGCCTTTCCTGCCTGACCAGATCAGTATCCAAAGCAAGGCCAGAGAGACGTCATGGCAGCCATCTGCACAATAAGGTCTTAATAGAGCGTCACGCAAGTACGTGAGATATCGCAGTGTCTTGCAGTCGAGGTATGGTATATGGTCGCAAAAAGGCGCGCAAAGGCGGGACGGGTCGGACGCAGCAGCGCCCTCACCATCGCTTTCTACGGAGAGCGCGGCAGCTATACGGAGGGCGCCGCGATGCGCTACTTCGGGCTCGGCGCGTCGTACCTCCCGAAGAGGTACATCTCCGAGGTCTTCGACGCAGTGCGGCACGGCGCCGACTACGGTGTAGTGCCGATAGAGAACTCGATAGAGGGGCCGGTGACGCAGACGTACGACAGCCTCGCCGGCTTCAGGCTACATGTGGTGGCGGAGACGATAATGAGGATAGAGCACTGCCTTGTCGCCTGCCCCGGCGTCAGGCTGGCGCAGGTGAAGAGGATATACTCAATCCAGCAGGCTCTCGGCCAGTGCAGGACGTACATAGAGAGGCTGGGCGTGGAGACCGTGCCCTACTCGAACACTGCCGAGAGCGTCAGGATGCTCAAGGAGAACCACCTCACCGACGCCGCCGCGATAGCAGGAGAGAGGGCCGCGCGCCTCTACGGGATGTCGATACTGGCCAGGAACATAGGCTCGAACAGGCGCAACTACACCCGTTTCTTCATCGTCTCCAGAAGTGCAAGCAGGTCCAGGGGCGGGAAGACCTCCGTCGTATTCAGGGCGAGGAACAGGCCCGGCTCCCTCTACCACGCGCTGAAGGCTCTGGCAGACCGCAACATAAACCTTACATACATACAGTCCAGGCCCGTGCCCGAGCAGCCGTGGACGTACAACTTCTACCTCGACCTTGAAGGAGACAGCCACGACGCGAAGGTCGCTGCA
>JASHXR010000064.1 GCA_030043435.1 Microcaldota archaeon | reverse complement strand
GGAATCAGTGCCCTGTAAGCTTCTTCTTTGCGTCGGAGTAGATCCTTCTCGAGCCCTCTGACATGGTGCCATACCCTTCGAGTATCGCGTTGGTGACGCTGAGGTCGACTCCCATCTCCTTCGCCTTCTCCGCCTCCCACCTCACCATCTCCGAGATCTTGACCTCCGGCGCCTGCTCAGGCGCCTTTGCCTTGTCCGCCTTCGCAGTCCTGCCCGTCTTCAGCGAGCTGGAGATGGCCTTCATTATGCCTGTCGTCACTGGCGGCGAGGACTGCAGCAGCCTCAACGCCTCGTCCATGTCGAAGTTCATCTCGGGCTGCTCATCCCTCATCCTGGCCAGTAGCTCGACGCCCTCGGCATACACAGGGAAGATGCCGTAGAAGATGCCGTTATGCACCAGCTTGGCCATGTGCCCCGACCCGCTCCCGCCAAGGTATCCGTAGCTCCCCTTCCCCGCCACTGCCTTGAGTATATCCTCGGCCTCCTCGAAGGCCTCCATGTCCCCGCCGACCATCAGCGCCACGCCGCTGAGCACGTCCTCGGGTCCGCCTGCGCATCCCACGTCCAGGTACTGGATGCCCTTGGCCCTTAGCTTGTCGTAGTTGGCCACCGAGTCCACGTAGATTGAGTTGGAGCCGTCGATGACGAGGTCGCCGTTCGAGAGCAGGCCCGAGAGCACCGATACTGTCTCGTTCGTCGCCTTGCCTCCCGGTATCATGAGCCATATCCTGGCGCCTCCGCCAGCGGCCCTGACCTGCCTGACAAAGTCCTTGAGGTCCTTGGCGAGGTACACCCCCTCCTTCTCCTTGAACTGCTCGTACCTCTCCTTCTCCCGATTATACAAGACCAGCGAGTATCCGCTCCTTCGCAGTACCTGCGCGATATTCCCCCCCATGTTGCCGAGCCCGATAAGGCCGACGACTCTCTCAGGCGCGGTCATAGCACCGCTTATGCATCGCAGGGAAGGAATATATTTGTATACGTCCTGGGCTCGTCTGTCCTGCGCCGTGGCGCGCAGTATCAGGCCCTCAGCCTCGTCCTGCCTATGTCTGTCCTGTGCTGCTCCCCCTTGAACGAGATCATGTCCACAGACCTGTACGCCTCCCTTACCGCGTGGTCGAGGGAGCGCCCCCTCCCGACGACTGACAAGACCCTCCCCCCGTCCGTAAGCGGCTTTCCGTCCTCTAACCTCGTGCCTGCGTGGAAGACCAGGGTGTTGGTCCTCGCGTTCGCTTCATCCACCCCGCTTATCCTCCTCCCCTGGTTGTCCTTATGGCTCAGCGGATAACCCTCGGAGCACATGCTGACGCAGCACGCGGCCTCGTAAGCGAGGTTGAGCCTGACGCCGGCGCCGAGCCTACCTCCTGTCGAGACAAGGTTGAGATATGGAAGGAGGTCGAAGTCGAGCCTCGGCAGTATGACCTGGGCTTCAGGGTCCCCTAGTCTTGAGTTGAACTCGATCACCTTGGGTCCGTCATGGGTCAGCATGAGCCCGGCGTAGAGGAAACCAGAGAACTCCGTGCGTGCGACGACAGGGTCCATTATCCTGCTCATCACATACCTCACCATCGTGTCGCTGGATAACTCTGCAGGCGAGTAGGCGCCCATGCCTCCGGTATTAGGGCCCTTCCCTCCATCAAGAAGCTGCTTGTGGTCGACTGCGCTGCCGAGGTATACCGCCCTAATGCCGTCGCATAGCGCGAAGACGGAGAGCTCGGTGCCGTAGATCCTGTCCTCGACTATGATGGAGTTGCCTGCGCCGCCGAAGACCTTCCTGTCCATGATGTCCGCGACGGCTGCCCTGACCTCAGCCTCTGAGGAGCAGACCCTGACGCCCTTCCCGTCGGCAAGGCCGTCGGCCTTGACCGCCACGTTCCAGCCCCTTCCCGAAGCGTATGCTATCGCAGGTTCCGGTTCTGTGAAGACGGAGAACGCTGCGGTAGGTATCGCAAGTTCGCGCATCAGGGCCTTGGAGTACGACTTCGACCACTCTATCTTGGCCTGCCGCTGCGTCGGCCCGAAGATTGGCATGCCCTCGCTCCTGAAGAGGTCGACCACGCCAAGCGCGAGCGGCAGCTCCGGGCCCACCACGGTGACGCAGTCGTTATGCCTCGCGAACTCGTACAGCCTGACGGTGTCAGCTGCGTCTATGCCAATGTTGTGGTCGTGCGTACCGCCGTTCCCCGGAGCTACGTATATCTCGCCAGCCATGGAGCTGCGGCCGAGGTGCCAGAGGAGCGCATGCTCCCTCGCGCCAGACCCCACGATGAGTATATTGGTCTTGCCGTCAGATGCCACCTGCCTCGGCCTGGGCTGGGGCTCAGGAAGGGGCTGGGGCTCGGCACTGGCCGCTCCTCTCTCGTCTATCCTCACTGGATCCATAAGTCCGGGCATCTATATCGGTATGATTCGGCGGCCTGAGCTTTAATATCTTTCCTCACCGTACGATGATGCCAATGCGGACGTGAACCGCTGCCGCGGCAATGATGGCTGCTTTCGAGGCGCTGCGCTGGTCCGGGCAGCGCAATCCTGCTCGGGCCATAAGCCGCGTTCCTGCCGCAGCTGAGGAGCAACGTTTTTAAATGCTGCGCATGCATAGATACTCTTGGAGATAAGCATGGAAGCGTATTGTGTTAAGTGCAAGCAGAAGAGGGAGATGAAGGACCCGAAGGAGGTGACCATGAAGAATGGCAAGAAGGCTGTCACCGGCCCCTGCTCCGCCTGCGGCACAAAGATGTTCAAGATAGGCGGGAAGAAGTGACCGCAGGAGGCACGCCTCGTGCGCCAGCGGTTTCCCGCACAGCGTAAGCTTTATGCGCTGTCCTGACCTCAGAGCCTCTCAGCGTAAGCCTCGTAGCCGAACCTCCTCACGATCCTCACGCTTCTGTCATTGGCGTAGAGCGCTATCGAAGGCAGTCTCAGCCCGTTGAATGTTGTGGTCTTCACCATAGAGTAGTGGGCCATGTCCAGGAAGGCGAGACGGTCGCCGGGGCGCAGCCTTGCATCGAAGGAGTAGTCGCCTATCACGTCGCCTGCGAGGCAGGTGAGGCCGCCAAGCCTGTACGTGTACCTCTTCTCGCCAGGCTTTCCGGCGCCCGCGACCGCAGGCCGGTACGGCGCTGCGAGGACGTCAGGCATGTGCGCCTCTGCCGAGGTGTCAAGTATGGCGATGTCGAGGCCGTTGTGCACCACGTCGAGCACCGTAGCCACGAGCACGCCCGCATTGAGCGCAACCGCCTCCCCTGGCTCCAGCACCACCTCGATCCCGGAGTGGCCCTCCCTGAACGCGTTTATCGTACTGGCGAGCAGCTCTACGTCGTAGCCCTTCCTCGTTATGTGGTGCCCGCCGCCGAGGTTCACCCATTCCATGCGCCCCAGGTATCTATCATACCTCCTCTCGAACGAGGCCAGCACCGCAGCCAGCTCCTCTGCGCCCTGCTCGCAGAGCGCGTGGAAGTGAAGGCCGTCGATGCCCTCGAGGTCCTCTCCGGCGAGGTCGCGCGCCTGCACGCCCAGCCTCGAGCCTGGAAGGGTGGGGTTGTAGAGCGGCGGCCTCGCGGTGGTCCTGCCCGGGTTCACCCTGAGCCCTACCTCTATCGCCCTGCCGCTCCGCGAGATGGCGCGCCTGTGCCTCTTCCACTGGGCTATGGAGTTGAAGATGATCCTGTCCGAGTACCTTATCACCTGGCGCATGTCCGCGTCAGAGTATGCTGGCGAGAAGGTGTGCACCTCCCTCCCGAACTCCTCCCTGCCTAGCCTGGCCTCGAGAGGCCCGCTCGCGCAGACGCCGTCGAGATATCTCCTGAGCAATGGGAAGGTGGATGGCATGGCGAAGGCCTTGAGCGCCAGGAGCACCTTGGCTCCAGTGCGCCTCTTCACGGCCGCAAGTATATCGAGGTTCCGCCTGAGCGCAGGCTCGCTCACTATGAAGCAAGGGCTCTCCACCCCCTCGACGACGCGCCTCGGGAACCCGCTGTTCCTGTACTCGTCGCCCATGCTCTCATCACCAATGGCCGCGCCGCCCTACTCCGGGAGCTCGCCGCCGAAGTCTACCGCCTTCCACGGCAGCCCGTTCTTCCCAAGCTCATCCATGAACGGGTCCGGGTCGAGCTGCTCAGTGTTGAAGACGCCGGTGCCCTTCCACTTCCTCTCCTTCACCAGCAGCGCGCCTATCATGGCAGGCACGCCTGTGGTGTATGAGACTGCCTGCGAGCCCACCTCGCTGAACGACTCGGCGTGGTCGCAGACGTTGTACATGTAGACAGCCCTCTCCTTGCCGTCCTTCGTCCCGCGCATCACGTTGCCTATCACGGTCTTGCCCGTGTATCCCGACCCTATCGACGCAGGGTCGGGGAGCAGCGCCTTGAGGAACTTCAGCGGCACGACCTTCTTGCCCTCGTACTCGACCTCGTCTATCCTGGTCATGCCCACGTCCCTCAGCACCCTCAGGTGCTCCAGGTACTCCTGCGAGAAGGTCATCCAGAAGCGTATCCTCCTCAGGCCGGTGATGTTCTTTGCAAGCGACTCCAGCTCCTCGTGGTAGAGAAGGTAGCTCTCCCTCTTCCCCACCTCCGGGTACTCGAACGGGAAGTGCACGCTTCCGCTGTCGATGATGGCAGGGGTCTCGATCCACCTGCCCTCGCTCCAGTGCCTGACCTTCTGCGTCACCTCCCTGATGTTTATCTCTGTGTTGAAGTTCGTCGCGAACTGGTAGCCGTGGCTGCCTGCATTGCAATCGAGTATGTCTACATACTCTATCTCGTCAAGGAGGTGCTTCTGCGCGTACGCGCAGAAGATGTTGGAGACGCCTGGGTCGAAGCCGCAGCCCAGCACCGCCATCAGGTCGTGCTCCTTGAACCTCTCGCTGTAGTCCCACTGCTTGCTGTACTCGAAGTGCGCTACCTCTGGTTCCTCGTAGTTTGCCGTGTCGAGGTAGTCTGCACCTGCCTCGAGGCACGCCTCCATTATGCTGAGGTCCTGGTACGGCAGCGCCACGTTTATAACGATCTCGGCTTCCACCTTCCTGATCAGCGACCTGACCTCCTTGACGTTGTTAGCATCGACCTGCGCCACGCCGATGCTTCGTCCCGTCCTCTGCCTTATCTCACCGGCGACCTTCTCGCACCTCTGCACCCTCCTCGACGCCAGCGTTATGCCTCCGAATCTGTCGTAGAGTTGCGCGCACTTGTGGGCCACTACGCTGCCTACCCCTCCCGCGCCTATTATCAGTACTCCTCCCATGCTCTCCCATCCCGTGCGATGTACGCACGATGCGCCTCATTCATGCCTCTCTCGCGACATCGGGCCGCTAGCCCTCCCTGATGCCTGCCACAGTGATCTTGAAGACGAGGGTCTGGCCTGCCAGCGGAGGGTTGAAGTCTACCGTCACGTTAGTCGCGTTGACCACGAGGATGGTGCCCTGCTCTCCTCCGCTGCTGCTCTCCACAGTCATCCCGCTCTCTATAGTCTGGTTCCCGAACACTGACCTAGGGAAGGAGATTATCAGGTCAGGGTTGACCTCCCCATAGGCCTCGTTGGCAGGCACCGTGATGGTCTTGGTCTCGCCCACGTGCATGCCCACCACCCCCTCGTCGAAGCCCTCTATCATGGACCCCGACCCTACCGTGAAGTTTATTGGCGTCCCCCCGACGTTGGAGTCGAAGACCGTGCCATTCGTGAACGTCCCCGTGTAATAGACGCTCACGTTGTCCCCATTGGCGACGACAGGCGCTGCGACTACGGTCACTACGAGATATAGCGCGACTGCGGCCACTGCCACCACAGCCGCAGCCATCGCGTATACATGCTTCTTCTTTATCTCCATCCTATACCAGCGTCGTCATCAATGAGCGCTTGCGTTGCTGCTGCGTGCATGCTGCCTTTGCGCGAGTGCCGTAGTATATCTGCAAAAAGGCATATAAAACTGTTGTAAAAATTGCGACAGCTTAGGATTGACAAATCGTTTCGTGTCGAATAAAGTGATGTTACAGGAACCCATGACTATGGGCCTGTCTATGATAAACACTTCCACAAATTCAAAGGTCAAGTCCCTGCCAAGGCGAAGTATCCAAACCCCTCTCCAAATCATCGAACCTATATCGTTAAGTATGTAACGCTTCAAGGCGCGGTATACCCGCTCGTCCACGCGCTCGTGTAAGTGACACCGGTCGAGACGCCGTTGTTCAGGTCGCCTGAGTAGTCATCTGCGTTGCCGTTGAGCGGCCACCACCCCACTATGTTCTGCGGCTTGATAGGAGCACCGCCGATTCCCTCGTCGTAGAGCGCAGTTATCTCAGCCTGCGAGAGGGAGGTATTGTAGATCTGGATGTTCGCTATCTCCCCGCTTAAGTAATATGTTGGAACGTTGCACTCCCATGCGCCTATGCACCATGCTTCAGAGGATAGATACACGGGTTGCCCGAAGCTGTAAGTAGCTGTAATAGGTGTCGAACTGCCGGAAGAGTATCCATACGTTACTACATTGCCGTTAGCGTCTATGGTCTGAGCTATCATATACCATTGGTTGAATTTAAGCCCGGTGATTTGGGCGGCGGTTGCGCAGCATATACGCTCGCCGCTGCCTTGTTCATATAGATTGCCATATTCGTCCAGTTCAGGTGAATATGTGCCTCCTGCAGTATTTAGGTTAAGTACTCCACTACCTATTGACGGGGCACTACCTCCATTCACATACACCCAGCCTGTAACTGTTGATTGGCTTAGTTGGGGGAGCACAGGAGTCTTCACGTACCCATTTGCGCTGAACACCGCGACATACTCAGGAAGCTCGTCGTTGCACGTTCCCTCCAGTCCGATGTCGAACGAGGTGCCTGCGCCGTTCGGCCTGAAGACCTGGCACGAGCCCGGCTGCGCCCTCGGCGCAAGAGTGGCGGAGTTGAAGACTCCGAGATAGTAGAGTACCCCTAGGACGATTGCGATTATTAGTATCGCCCAACCGTACGTCATCAGGTACTCCATCGCAGACTGGGTCCTGCTGGTACGCGGGCAGCCTTTACGCATATGGACGGAGAAAGAGGAGGCGAATCGAGGGGGGGGGGCTACCTATTTTCGCGCGCGTTCGGTGTGTGGGTGTGTGTGTGTGTGTGTGTGACTACCGCCGCGCGTCCTCGCTATGGTCATAGGAAATGCTACAACTGTGATGGATATAAAGATTGCTGTACGCAGAGGCTATACTGGAGGCTGCAAAGGAAATAGCTATTTAAACCTTAAGGCGCATATAGTACTGTCAAACGGCCATAGGGACGGGGAAACGCCCAAAACCATTCCGAACTTGGAAGCTAAGCCCGTCCACGATATGAAATACTGCCCCTTGGGGTGGGAAAGCATATTGCTGTTTGGCACTATACTTATCCCATACCGCAAGGAGCGCACGTCGGCGCTCCATGTAGCGCAGCGGCTAGTACCTCCTCACGTACAGCTCCCCTAGCGCTGCGAGCAGCGTCGTCTTGAACTCGTTCTCGGGGAAGATGGACCCATGCCTCTTCGCAGCCTCCTCGGCCCTCTTCCCGTACTCCTTTGCGACCTTCCTGGCGTACTCTATGCTCCCGTGCTTCTCTATCAGGCCCCTCATGAAGTCGATCTCTCCTGGCGTCTTCTGCGCCCTCTCCTTCCTGAATATGGCGTCGACCCGCGCCCTCTCATCCTTTGAAGCCCTCTTGTATGCGTCAAGGATTATCAGGGTGAGCTTGCCCTCGTAGAGGTCGCCGAACCTCTTCTTTCCGAAGACCTTCTCATCAGCTGTCATGTCTAGTATGTCGTCGGTTATCTGGAACGCGACGCCTGCAGGCTCGCCTACCTCCTTTAGCGCATCGAGCACCTCGCTGTCGACGCCTGCGACGAGGGCGCCGAGCTGCATAGGGCCATAGACAGTATAGTAGCACGTCTTGCTCCCTATTATCCTGAAGTAGAGGTCCTCGCCTGCCTTCGAGAGGCGCCTCACGTTGCAGATGAAATCTGTCTCGAGGAACTGCCCCTCCACGGTGCGCTCCATCATGTCGTAAAACTTGTCGTAGAGCGGCCCGCCCCTCTCCAGCCCCACATTGACCATGTGGTCCTTCAGCATCCTCCACATGGCTATGTGCACCGCGTCTCCTGCGTTTATCGCCAGCCCGTTGCCGTAGAGCTTGTGCAGGGCAGGCTTGCCCCTCCTCATCTCGGAGTCGTCCTCTATGTCGTCATGGACCAGGATCCAGTCTTCGGAGGCCTGCATCGCCGCTCCTGGAAGGAGAAGGTCGGCCTTCCTGGCGCCGAACATCTCGCCTGAGAGCATCAGCAGCCCAGGCCGCCTGTAGCTGCCCATCCTCTCGCTGTACTCCCTGGCTATCCTGTAGTGCCCGCGAGGCTCCCTCATCGGCAGGTACCTCATTATCTCCGAGCGGACCGCCTGCCTGTTTGACTCTATGTACTCCTTGAAGTTCACGCCACCTGCCTCTTGTCCTCTACCTATCTACCGATAGTGATTTAAAGTAGCCGCACGCTTCGTTGATAGGGCATCCGGCGCAGAGTGGCCTCTGCCTGCAGTACTCCTTCCCCAGCTCTACGAACTGGGCGTGGAAGTCCTTGTAGAGGCCGAGGTCGCGCTTTATAGAGCCTGAGAGGAGCGCGCGGAGCTCGTCATAGTCCATCCCATCGTCGGTGCCGTAGACCCTGTTCATTATGCGCCTGGTATAGGCGTCTATCACGAAGATGGGCTTCTCAGCGGCATAGAGTATTATCGAATCCGCGGTCTCCCTTCCTATCCCGTCCAGGGAGAGCAGCTCCTGCCTCAGCTCCTCCGCATCCTTGCCGAGCAGCTCGTCCAGGTCCTTATAGTTCCTGAAGATGTACCCGGCGATGGCCTTGAGGCGCTTCGCCTTCTGCCTGTAGTAGCCGCTCGGCCTGATGAGCCGCTCAAGCCTCCCGATGCGCATCCTGCTTATCTTCCTGAGGTCGAGCGCGCCCTCCCCCCTGAGGTTCGCAATCGCCATCTCCACGTTCCTCCAAGACGCCTGCTGTGTAAGTATAGCACCTATTATTATCTCGTCGCGCGTCTCTCCCGGCCACCAGTCCAAGTCGCCGAAGCGGTTCCTCAGCTTCCTGTACAGGTCTGGATATGAGAGCTCCCTAGTCATGCACGCTACACCCTGCCGCTTGCCCTCCCGTTCCCATCGTGTAGCTCCACCAGCTCTATGACAATCCCATCAGGATCCTGGACAAAGGCGAAGGACTTTACGGTTATGCCTGTTTTGGGCCCGTCTATGACCTTCCCGCCTAGCCTGGCCAGCTCTGCCAGGGCCGCGGTCATGTCCCTTACAGCGAACGAGAGGTGAGTGAAACCTGCCTTGCTCACTATCGCGACAAAGTCCCTGGGCGGAGTAGCGCGTGGCATGATCGCGCTTGTTGACTCTATGATCTCAAGCAGGCCCCTGTCCTCGGTGCCCAAGACCTTTGCGCGCAGGCCTGCCTCATCCCTTTTCCACTCCCTGATTACCCTCAGGCCGAAGAGCGTCATGTAGAAATGGCAGGACCTGTCCAGGTCTTTTACCGTGCAGCTCACGTGGTCAATCATGTATACACTAATGTGTGTTCGGATTCCTGCGTTGTGATCCTGTTACGGCCCTCCTGATTATATGCATTCTGCCTTCCTCCCAGAGTACTGCTTGTAGCCCCGTATAACTGCTATTCGATATAGTCATATTCTGATTATTAAAACTTCGCAGAACGGAAGTAAATGCAGGGCAGCCCGAGAACCAGTGGTAGTTTATAGATAACTCTGCGACCCGAATAAAACAGACACAAAGTATTTATATGAACCCGATAGACTATTTGCCATGATTACACGCAACATTAGACTCACGGTTGGCGGAGGCGACACCTCCATTGATAGGGGTGAGGTCACAAGGGCGATAAGGGACTGCCTCAGGGTCGCCGAACCTGTACTAGGGAATACGGATAGCGCAGCAAGCATGGACACTAAGACAATATCGAGACAAATATCTGACGTGCTCTTCGGTTCAAAGAGGATAAGGATCGGCCCCGGGCCCACTGACACGCAACGCGGGCTGATGGAGGAGAGGATAGCGGCATGGGTTGATGCGGGCAAGCCCATAGAGGTGATCGCGATGTGGGGAGGGCTTAAGGGGTACGGGCAAACAGAGACAAGGAGGTCTGCAGACCTGAGCGATCTTCTGGGTCTCAGGAGATTCGAAGACCTTTATGCCAAGATAGTGCAGTT
>JASHXR010000063.1 GCA_030043435.1 Microcaldota archaeon | reverse complement strand
GCCCGGCTGCGCCCTCGGCGCAAGAGTCGCAGAGTTGAAGACTCCGAGATAGTAGAGTACCCCGAGGACGATGGCGATTATTAGTATCGCCCAACCGTACGTCATCAGGTACTCCATCGCAGACTGGATCTTGCTGGTACGCGGGCAGCCTTTACGCATATGGACGGAGAAAGAGGAGGCGAATCGAGGGGGGGGGGCTACCTATTTTCGCGCGCGTTCGGTGTGTGTGTGTGTGTGTGTGTGTGTGTGTGTGTGTGTTACTGCGCGCCTGTCCCATACTCATCGATACCTTTCAGCCAGTAAGGAATAAAAGACTTCCGCACGCCAGTGGCCATAATAGGAATTTGACATCTAATCTCAAAAGACCCATTTCTATTTCGTCTGCATGAAAGTTCTAAAACATCATCAAGACATCTACGTGATATCGTCGCTTAACACACTTATCTTCGCTTTGCTTCTATTTGTCAAGTTCCTATGGCCTATCCATCGGCAGAGCATCCAGGCATCAGGAGATGCCCACGGCACTGCGCCTCCCCAACCTCCTCCCCGCTCTGCCAAGCCCAATTTACGGCACTATGACATAGACGCTCTCGGCCTGCCGGAACTATATATTCCTTTCCCTGTCATATCTCACCATGCTCTACCTTGTCCGCATCTCCGCGTTCTTCGAGAAGAGCTCCCTGGACGAGCTCGGCAGGATGGCCAGGTTCAGGATAGTCGACAGGCACCTCCACGACCTCGTAATAGAGACGGGGAGTGACCTTCTGAAAGAGATGCGGAAGAGGAAGACCACCTTCGTATACAGCGCGTTCAGGCTCGCCTCCGCTTCCAAGATCTCGAAGAAGCGCTACCTCGACTCCATATACGCTGCGCTCCTGAAGGCCGTCAAGTCCTCCGGGATAGGCAAGGAAGAGGTGATCAGGCTCGAGTGCTACGACATAAACAGCAGGGAGGGCTACTCCGCGAAAGACCTCGAGGTGCGGTTCGGAACGCGGCTCATCAGGGACGGCTACACGGCCGACCTGTCCGACCCGGAGAGATTCGTGTACCTTGTGCTTCTGAACGGCAACTGCTACCTCGGCGAGGAGCTATACAACGACATCGGGAAGGCAGCGCTCAATCCGCTGCGCAGCTACTCGCAGCTCGCGCGCACCTCCAGGGCCGAGATGAAGATGGCCGAGGCTTTCAAGGCGTTCGGGATAAAGGCCCGCGGCATAGCTATAGACCTTGGCGCCGCGCCTGGCGGGTGGTCCAGGTTCCTTGCAGGCAGTGGCTTCAGGGTCCTTGCCATAGACACCGCAGATCTCGACTACGACTCGCTGAATGGGGCAGGCCTGCGGGTAAAAACCGTCGCATCGACCAAGGTCGCGCTGAAGGAGCTGGAGGGCCACGACATCGTCCATCTGATGGCGAGGGCAGGCGCGCCTGCCATAAGACGCGGCGAGATGAAGGCAGACCTGCTCTCCGACGACATGAACGTGGACTGCGTCTCCTCCGCTTCGATAGCGCTCAGGTACGCACCCCTCCTGAGGCGCGGCGCGCCGCTCATCATGACGATAAAGTGCATGACCAGGAACGCGCCGCTGTACATAAGACAGACTCGCAGGGCGCTGAGGCCTGGGTTCTCGATAATCGGCACAAAGGCCCTGCCTTCGAACCGGCAGGAGGTCACGCTCTTCGCGAGGAAGAGATAAGAGACAGCAGGCCTGCATCACCGGCCAGGAAGCTCGTCTTGGCCAGCGCCGCGCCTGGCGTCCCTGACGAGGTTCACGAAGGCGAACAGCGACTTATCACTCGCATATGCCTCGGCGCGCATCCTGGCCAATACCGGAATCAACTCGCTGCCACTCAGCCTGTATGCCAGCACGCAGCCTATCGCAGACGCCATGTCCCTCTTCCCGATGGCCTCCTCAAACCTCTCTAACCCATACGCTGCTGCCGGCTGCGTCTCAAAGTCCCTGACGTCGGCGCGATCCATCCTGAAGAGCCTCGCGTCCTTGCCCCCATCGGTCTTCCCTTCGATAAACTCCCTCCCCCTCCTGGCCACGTCTGACCTCAGCCGCCTGGCATCTTCCTGGGTAAGGATACCATCGCCACCGATCCTGCTGGCAGCCCTTATCACGTCGCAGTTCCTCACTACGGCTACATCTGCGGCCTCGACCACGCCCCTGACCTCCGCATCCCTTCCGAACCCTGCCTTCACTTCCGGCGGGAGATGCGCAGCTATGAACAGGCGCACATGCTCGCTATCTCCGAAACGTCCTTGCCTTGTCTCTCGTTGTCTCATTATATGACCTAGTGTATTCTCACCCCACGAAGAATCCACATGATAAGACGAGCCACATTATATAAATGTTGGCTCGGCGTTTAGGACCTTCACATATGCCTGAGAGAATAAGGTATGTCGGGATTGGAGGCCGGGTCCACACCATGTTGCGAGAGCGCTTAGAATACACAGAGAGGAAGGGATAAGAGGGCCTGTACGCAGCGCTGCGCAGCCGCGGCTATCCGCGCCTCAGCCCCATCACGAACCTCTCCACAGCGCGCTCCTCTCCTCCTCGCCCCTGCCTCTCTATGACCTGTATTATCGCGCTTCCTACCACGGCTATCTCGGCATGACCACTGAGCGCCTGCACCTGCGCCCGGCTCGAGATGCCGAACCCTACCGCTATCGGTATACTAGATACGCGCTTTATGCGCCTCAGGTAAGACGAGAGGTTGGGGTCGAGCTCCCTCCTGGCGCCGGTTATGCCCTGCCTAGCAGTGCAGTACATGAAGCCCTGCGCGCCCCGCGCGTTCTTCCTCAGCCTCAGGTCTGTAGACGCCGGGGAGACGACGCGTATATTGTATATATCACTGGCCTTGCAGCTCCTCATGAAGTGCTCGCTCGCCTCCTCCTCGAGCGGCATGTCAGGGACGATGAGCCCGCCGACGCCAGCCGCTTTTGCGTCGGCGCAGAACCTCGCCGTGCCGTGCCTGAAGACGGTATTGTAGTAAGCCATGAGGACGATCGGCACGCCTGTACCAGAGGAGAGCTCCGACGCTATGGCGAGCGCCTTTTTCGTCGTCATCCCGTTCGCGAGAGCCCTCTCGCACGCGCCCATTATCGTAGGCCCGTCAGCGAGCGGGTCGGAGAACGGGATCTGCACCTCGAGGAAGTCGGCGCCGCCGCGCACCATCGCCCTTGCGATAGGGACTGTCTTCCTCGGAGACGGGTAGCCTGCCACGATGTGGGTCATGAGCCCCATCCTCCCCTCCCTCCTCAGGGCCCTGCACCTCTCGTCTATCGCGCTCGCCATCTCATCTCCTCCTCCCCTCCGCCCTCAGGAACGAGCTGAAGCCCGCGTCCTTGAGCGCCCTCGCGACTATGAAGAGGTCCTTGTCCCCCCTGCCGGAGAGGTTCACAAGTAGGGCGTCACTCTTCCGCATCCGCGGCGCTACCTTCATCGCATATGCGAGCGCATGCGCGGACTCGAGCGCAGGGAAGATGCCCTCGTGCCTCGAGAGCGCGGTGAACGCACTGAGAGCCTCGGAGTCGGTCGCGGAGGCGAACTCAACCCTTCCTCTGGACCGCAGGTATGCGAGCTCTGGCCCCACCCCTGCGTAGTCCAGGCCTGCTGCTATGCTGTGCGTCCTTGACAGCTGCCCGTCGCGATTCTGGATGAAGTAGGACTTGTATCCCTCCGCTACCCCTACTGTTCCGGACCTGAACCTCAACGCGTTCCTGCCATCAGCCGTGCCTGTCCCTCCAGCCTCAACGCCTACCAGCTTCACCCCGCTGTCCCTGATGAACCCTGAGAAGATGCCCATCGCGTTGGACCCGCCGCCGACGCACGCGGCCACGCGCTCAGGGAGCTTCCCCTCTGCCTCCAGTATCTGTCTCCTCGCCTCCCTTCCGACCACTGACTGGAAGTCGCGCGTCATCGTCGGATATGGATGTGGCCCGACAGCGGAGCCGAGGAGGTAGTACGAGTCGCCGACGTTCTCTATCCAGTCCTTTATCGCTGCATTGACCGCATCCTTCAGCGTGGCGCTGCCGAACCTGACCGGTATGACCTCTGCGCCGAGCCTCTCCATCCAGAAGACGTTCGGCCTCTGTCTCTCAATATCCACAGCGCCCATATAGACGCGGCACGAGAAGCCGAATCTGGCGGCAACTGCTGCTGTGGCGAGGCCGTGCTGCCCCGCCCCTGTCTCGGCTATGAGGCGCCTCTTCCCCATCCGCTTCGCGATCAGGGCGTGGCCTATGCAGTGCGTTATCTTGTGCGCGCCGGTGTGGTTGAGCCCCTCGTTCTTCAGGTATATGCGCGCGCCGCCGAGCCTCTTGGTGAGGTTGGCCGCGAAGGTCAGCGGAGTGGGCCTCCCGGCGAAGGACTTGAGCTGGTGAGTGAACTCCTTCCTGAAGTCAGGGTCGCTCCTCGCCGACGAGTATGTCCTCTCGAGCTCCTCGAGCGCTGGTATCAGCATCTCCGGCACGTACCTGCCCCCGAACTCGCCGAAGTGGCCATTCATACTATCTCCTCGCTGCCTTGCATGCGCATCCCCCTCCCTATCCCCTCCCGCCTCTACCTCCAGCCTTCAGCTCGGCAATCTTCGCGCGCTGGTCCTCGGCGAGCCAGAGTGCTGTACCGACCAGTATGCCCCTCACGCCCGCCGCCCTTACGAACCCAGCGTCACTGCCTGTCTTTATTCCGCTCTCGCTGATGACAGGCCTGTCGATGCGCGATGCACCGCCGAAAGCGGAGAGTATCTCCTTCGTCCTGCCAAGGTCTACGTGCAGCGTCTGCAGGTCGCGGTTGTTTATCCCGAGTATGTCCGCTCTTGTTGCCATCGCCCTCCTCATCTCCCCCTCGTCGTAGCACTCGAGCAGCACCTCCAGGCCCAGGGAGTGCGCCTTGCCTATCATGGCGTCGAGGTCGAGGTCAAGCCGCTCGGCGACCTTCACTATCATGAGCGCGCAGTCCGCGCCCAGAGATGCGGCCGCCCGGATCTGCTCCTCGCCTATGACGAAGTCCTTGAAGAGGATCGGAAGCCCAGTCTTCGCAGCAGTTGGTATGTTGTCAAGGCTGCCGCGGAAGATCTTCGGCTCTACTACCACAGAGATGGCGTCTGCGCCTGACTGCTTGAACGTCAGCGCCGTGCGCTCCACGTCTATGCCGCTGAACGAGTACTCCCCCGCAGGAGACGCGTGCTTTATCTCGGTGATCAGGGAGAATGGGTTGCGCTCGAGCGTCGCCCTCAGCGAGACCGTGCCCTTCTTCAGGCGCAGAGCGCGGGCGGCCTCTGAGTAGTACCCCGACTCTACGCTCTCCTGCGCCGCAGCCATGAACTTATCGAGTATGTCCATCGAACTCCCTCAGCATCTGCAGCTTCCCCAGCGCCTTCCCGGAGTCTATCGACCTCTCCGCGGCCTTTATCCCGTCCTTGATGCCATTGGCGAGCCCGCTTGCGTATATGGCTGCGCCTGCATTAAGGAGCGTGACCGACCTCGCCGGCCCGTCCCTGCCCTCCAGCACCGCCCTGAGTGTCGCGGCGCTCTCCTCGATGCTCCCGGCGCGTATCGCCTCGATGCCGCTTCTCTCGAACCCGAACTCCTCCGGGGTCACCGTGTACTCGTCTATCTTGCCATCGGAGACTTCATAAACCTGAGTCTCCGAAGAGATTGAGATCTCGTCTATGTCGCCGCTGACCACCAGCGCGCGCTCCGCTCCGAGCAGTCGCAGTGCGCCAGCTATCCTCTTCGCCGCATCATCGTCATAGGCGCCGAGCAGCTGCCTCTTCGCGTTCGCCGGGTTCGTCAGCGGGCCAAGGAGGTTGAAGACGGTCCTGAACCCGAGCTCCCTCCTCACAGGCGCTACGTGCCTCATCGCCGGGTGGAAGGACGGCGCGAAGATGAAAGAGACGCCTATGGTATCGAGCTGTACCTCCACTGTCTTCGGATCCGCGGTCAGAGTGACGCCGAGCGCCTCCAGCACGTCTGCGCTCCCGCTCCTGCCCGATGCTGCCCTGTTGCCGTGCTTGGCCACCCGCGCCCCTGCCCCTGCAGCGGCGAAGGCGGCGCATGTGGAGATGTTGAACGTTGACATGCCGTCTCCTCCAGTGCCTGCCGTGTCGACGAGATGGTCGGGCCGAGGCGAGATCCTCACCGAATTAGACCTCATCGTCCTTGCGAACGCCGCGATCTCCTGCACCGTCTCCCCCTTCATCCTCAGCGAGGTCAGCAGGGCGGCGAGCTGCGCCGCGTTTGCCTTGCCGTCCATCACCTCCTGCATCGCCTCCCCTGCCTCAGCATCAGAGAGGTCGCGCCCCTCCATCAGCTTGCCCAGTGCATCTGCCAAAGCCGTCATATGATCACGGAATCCTGAACGCGAAGTTCGAGAGTATCCTCATCCCCTGCTCCGTCAGTATCGATTCAGGGTGGAACTGCACTCCGAAGACCGGAAGGTCGCGGTGCCTCACCGCCATTATCTCGTCGTCGTCCTCGCTCCTAGCGATGACCTCTAGGCACTCGGGGAGCGAGCTCTCCTCGCCTATGAGGGAGTGATATCTCATGACCCGCAGCGGGTTCTTCACGCCTGTGAAGATGGACCTGCCATCATGCCTTATCATGCTCGTCTTGCCATGCATCGTGGCCTGCGCGCGCACTATCCTACCACCGTACGCGCTTATCACCCCCTGATTGCCGAGGCAGATGCCCAGGATCGGAAGCCTTGGGCCGAGCCTGGAGATGACCTCGCCGCAGACGCCGAAGTCCCTCCGCCTGGTCGGGCTTCCCGGGCCCGGCGAGATGACGATACGGTCGTAGCCTCTCCTCTCTATCTCTGCCACTGTAATCGCGTCGTTCCTCGAGACCTCGACCTCGAGGCCCAGTTCGCCCAGGTACTGGTAGACGTTGTACACGAACGAGTCGAAGTTGTCGAGCAGCAAGACCTTCATCCAAACCGCCTATCCGCTCCCTTTGCCGCTCTGCTTGAGCGCCTCCATGAGCGCCTGCGCCTTGTGCTCGGTCTCATGGAACTCGCTCTCAGGCACGCTGTCATACACTATCCCCGCGCCTGCCTGTATATGCGCCTTGGAGCCCTCAGAGAAGAGCGTGCGTATGGCTATCGCGAAGTCCGCGTCGCCGTTGGACGAGAAGTAGCCGACAGCGCCTGCATAGGGACCGCGCCGAGCCCTCTCTAAGCTGTCTATTATCTCTATGGCGCGCACCTTCGGCGCGCCTGATACCGTGCCTGCGGGGAAGATGGCCCTGAAGGCGTCGAACCCGTCGCAGCCCTGCCTCAGCCTTGCCGCTACCATGGACGAGATGTGCTGCACATGCGAGTACTTCCTCACCTTCATGAGCCTCGGCACCCTGACGCTCCCTATCTCAGCTACCTTCCCTATGTCGTTCCTCGTCAGGTCTACGAGCATTATGTGTTCTGCCCTCTCCTTCTTGTCCCCGAGCAGCTCCCTCTCCAGCCTCATGTCCTCGCTGCGCGTCCTTCCGCGCGGCCGCGTCCCTGCCAGCGTCGCATAGCTCACCACGCTGCGCCCCTCGACGCGCACCAGGTTCTCCGGGCTCGATCCCACTATCTGCCTCTCACCGAACCTCAGGCAGTACATGTACGGCGAGGGGTTTATCGACCTCAGCCTCAGATAGAAGGGGAGGAGGGACCCTGAGAACCTTGCCTCGTAGCGCCTGGAGAGCACCACCTGTATCGCATCACCTGCCTTTATGTGCTCCTGCGCCCTCTCGACCATCTTGCAGAACTGGGCCTTCGTGCGCCTGCACCGCATAGGGCCTGCCCTGAGCGCCTCATCTCCACCGTCACGGTCCCTTGCTATCCTGCGTATCTCGTCCATCCTGCTCTTGCCCCTGTAGATATAACTCACCGAGCCTGTTCTGTGGTCGAAGACCACGACGTCGTCGAAGACGCCGAACTCGAGGTCCGGGAAGTGCGCTCCGCCCGCAGGGATTGCCCTGGCGCCGAGCCTCTGCCTCTCAATCTGCCTTATGTAGTCGAAGGAGAAGTATCCCAGCGCGCCGCCCACGAACCCGCGCCCTGCTGGTGCAGATGCGGTGCCGCGCAGCTCCTTGAGCGCCTTCAGCGGATCCGACACCTCCGACTGCTCCCCGTCTACATCCATTACCGAGCCGTTCAAAGTGATCCTCTTCGACGGCGAGAAGCCCACGAAGGAGTAACGGGCCAGCCTCTCGTCGCGTTCGCTGCTCTCGAGCAGGAAGGCGCACCCCGAATCCTCGGAGAGCGCTGCGAAGAGTTCAGCAGGCCGCAGCGTAGGCTCCATCCGCGCGCAATGCAGCCCAAAGCCGACCCCTCTTGCCATCCATTCCACCACTATCCATTACTATGTCCTTAACGCCCCTGCCCTTCCTCTAACTCATGCGCGCAGGAGCGCGACACTAATTATTGCACCATGTATATATTTAAGCCTTTGTGTATATAAATATCCATATGGTCGAGTTCCTCTCCAGCCTCTTCGAGGGGGCGCGCGCCAGGCGCGCAGTGGCGCTGGAGCTCCTTCGCCTGGGCCTCAAGGTAGACGGCAGGGGCAGGGTATATGTGGGCGCCATAGAGGTGCAACCGGCGAAGATAGCCAGGGCGCTCGGCGTGGACAGGAGAGTTGTCATAGAGACAGCAAAGGCAATCGCAGGAGACGACAAGCTGCTCCCTATCTTCTACAGGCTCGAGCCCCGCGCATTCATAGGCAACGTCGCCGGCCAGCTCGGGCTCGACGCAATAGAGATACGCGCTGATCCTAACAAGCCAGGCATAGTAGCAGCTGTGACAGCCGTACTGGCGAAGGAGCGCATCTCCATCAGGCAGATAATAAGCGACGACCCCGACCTCTTCCCCGACCCTGTGCTCACCATCATAATAGACGGGAGGATAAGCGCAGGGGCGATAAGGAAGCTCAAGTCGTTGAAGTTCGCCACGGCCATCTCGATCAAGTAGCCGGGCCATGCCTCGATATTCGTTCCTAATGGGAACGAAATATATAAATATTCGTTCCCTTAATGTACTAATATGGAAGTAGAAGAGGCACTAAATCTGCTAAATGGTTGGTGGGCAACAGGAAAGGTGAAAAAAGAGCTTGTTAAAGAGTACAGGCGGCCCATTTTTGAAGAAGTGTACAATAAGCTTACTAAATATAAGGAAGTCATTGTGCTTACCGGCCTGAGGAGAGTTGGCAAATCAACAATAATGTACCAGCTTATCGACGAGCTGTCCAAGAAGGTAAATCCTCTTAACATTATTTATTTCACATTTGACTACGGTTCAGCGGAAATAGCGTCTATACTAAACGAGTATCAAAAAATTACAGGCATAGATTGGAAAAAAGATAAGATATACCTGTTTTTAGATGAAATACAGATATTGGATAACTGGGGTCCCCAAGTAAAACTGTTGTACGACTCGCTTCCTAACATAACTTTTGTGATATCCGGGTCTGCGTCCCTGCAATTGGAAAAAAGAGCCATGGATAGTCTTGCAGGGAGGCACTTTCTAGTCGACATCCCTGTTTTGTCTTTGGTTGAATATTATTCATTGAAGCACGACAAAGAGATAAATAATCCCAAAGTGTATGAAGATAGTTTAGGCATCGAGTTTGATGCGTATGTCAAGAAGCCGTTTCCAGAGTTAGCAAAAATTGATGACCAGAAAATAATATATGAATATATACATGAAAGTGTTGTTGCAAAGATCATAAGCCAGGACCTGATAAAAGAATTCGGAAAAATTGATATAACACTATTAAACTCACTGGCAGAGGTATTCTTCTCCGATCCTGGAATGATATTGAATGTTGATTCCCTTTCAAAATCCCTTGCTAAAAGGAAGCAGGAAGTCGAGAGGCATATATACATGCTTGAGTTTTCCAAGCTTATAAGAATAATAAAGAACTACAGGCCATCCACGCTTTCAGAGTCCAGGAAGTTAAGGCGAGTGTATCCCTATGACATATCGCTTGCACTGCCTCAGAATCCTTCCATTGAAAAAGGTAAAGTTTTGGAAACACTGATTATATCGAGGTTAGGCATAAGAAGATACTGGAGGGAGGGACAGAGGGAGGTCGATGCCTTACTAATTGATCGGAAGAAGGTCATTCCGATAGAGATCAAAGCTTCAGAAACACTGAAGGGGGAGGATCTCAGGACTGTAGAATATTTTGTAAATCGTTTTAAGACAGAAGAGGGTATATTATTATATAATGGAAAGTTAGTGAATGCAGGCAAAATAAGAGCATTAAATGTAAAACAAGTATTGATATACGGCCTTGGCAAAGTTATTTCAGGAAAAACTTAAAGGTCGGAGACCATTGTATGGTAGATTATACAAAAATGTCCCTTGAACCTATGCGCGGTCTACCCGGTCTTATATGCTGGTCTGCGCCCCCTCCCCTTCCGCCGCGATCCTGTCAAGCAGCTCGTTGAGGCCCGCGTCCACCCTAGAGATGTACCTGTTCTCCCTCGGCACGCTCGTCAGCCTGACGACCTTGAACCTCTCCATCAGCGCCCTCGCCTCGCTGTGGTACGCCTTTATCTTCGCGTCCTTCACCTTGTACTCTCCCCTGAGCTGCTTAACCATCAGCTCGCTGTCCGAGCAGAGGTCGATCTCGCTCCCGTATCCGTACTCTGTCCCTGCCCTCTTCAGCGCCTCTATGAAGGCTATGTACTCGGCCTCGTTGTTGGTCCTTATCCCGTTGTATACCGACTGCCTTGCGAGGAGCCTGTGAGAGTCGTCGAGGATCTCATACCCCGATGCGCTCTTCCCGGGATTCCTCCTTGAGGCGCCATCGGTGTAGATGTAAAGGTGCATGCCTGGAGACGCGTCCCCGCCCTTATAAACATGCGGCGCTGTGTCCATTGCCTTCCACCACTGCGCGCTACGGGGACAGCCTGCTCACGCTGAGGTTGCCGTATACCGCGCCTGTCGCAGTGAGGAGCGCAGCTATCCTCACCGGCACAACGCTGTTCATGCTCTGCGAGAAGCCAGTGCTGAGCGTGTACTCCCTGCTGTCATTCTGCAGCTGCACCGGTATGGTCTGCGACTGCACCGAGAACGTGATCTGCTTCGGCAGAGTGACCACCTCCCCTCCTGAGAACGTCGCACACTTCGCCGCGCTTGAGTTCATGAGCGAGTACTCATACGAGTATATCTGCAGCGCGTTGGCGTTTCC
>JASHXR010000062.1 GCA_030043435.1 Microcaldota archaeon | reverse complement strand
CGTCGCGCTCCCTGGCTCCCTGCGCGCCATCCTCCTTCGCCGCTGCGGAGAGCGAGGCGATGGACTCCCTCGCTGCCGCTGCCTCCTCGTCAAGCGCGACCAGGCGCCGCGCAGCAGCGAGCAGCGTGTTGTACTCCCTGAGCTCGCCGGCGCGCGCCTCGAGCTCAGCGGAGAGCGACCTCCATGCCGACTCTATCGACGAGAAAGCGCGCTTGAGCTCCCTGAGCTCGTTGGTGTATGCGTCGAGGACGTACTTGAACGAGGCATTGGCCTTGATTACCTCGTTGAGCAGCACCCCGGTCTCCTGCATCAGCGCGTAGTAGGCGTCGTAAGTAGTCCGCGCCCCGTCCTTCCTCCACCCTCCGTTAGTTGCGAGGAGCCGCTCGATTATGCTCACGTACGCGGTCTTCCGATCCCTGATGTGCGCGGCTGCGGCAGCTCCAGCATACTCGGTATCCGGCTCCTTCTGCAGCTCCCCGAACCCTCTCACCGCAGCGCCGAACTCCATCCTGGAGCTTGAGATCGCGCCTGCGAGCCTCGACGCCTTGGAGTCGAGGCTGTAGAGCTTCCTCTCGAAGCATGAGGTCAGCAGCTCGGCCAGCATCGGGGCCTCGACGCTCTCAGCCTCCTTGGCGCTTCCGAAGAACATTTAATTAACCACGGCATTATAATATAGAGCGCATAATATAAAAAAGGGGTTCGTCCAAATGCGGCATAAGCCTTCCGAGAGCCACTTCCTGCGCCCCGACCCCGGCCTGGCGAGGGCCCAGACGGCGATAGAGTTCCTCTCCACCTACGGCTTCGTCTTCATAGTGCTTGCCGTAGTCATAGCCATAGTCGTCTACCTCGGCACCTCCGCAGCTACCAACATACCCGCGCAGTGCTCGGGCTACGGCGGCCTCTCGTGCAGCTACTCGAGCTACTACACCAACCTGACAGAAGGATACTCGCTGGTCACAGTCGCGCTCACCAACTCCCAGTCTGTGCCGGTCAACATAACCGCGTTCTCGGTCACCTTCGGAAGCACGACTACGAACGGGCTCTGCACCCCCGGCCTGGTCTACCCCGGCGCGCTCTCCGTCTGCGCCGTGCCGCTCCAATCAACCTCGACGCTCGGCACCCTCCAGCGCGGCTACTACTCCGCCAATGCGATGTATTGCAACGGAGGGATCGCCGCCCTGGCCCAGTACAACTGCACGCAGCAGGTGACTTACGCAGGCTCCTTCATGATCCAGGTCTCCTCAGCCAGCGGCGTCGTCTTCGGCGTGGACGTGAGCGAGGGCCCGGCAGGGTCGTCGCTGCCGGCATACAACTCGATAGTGCCGCCCCTCCTGCCAGCGAACTACCTCCCTGCGCAGTCTGGCGAGTGGGAGGTAAACGGCACGGGGGGCAGCGCGTCCTACCTGTTCGGCACCGAGGACTGCAGCCGCTGCGCCCCTTACAATGGCAACACAGTCGTCTTCCCTCTCTCCACCTCGATACTCGACAACGACACCTGCGTCGGCACGGTGCGCGGGCCTTTCATCACAGAGGCCTTTACCACCCTCTATACCTATGCATCGCAGAACGAGATCAGGGTCGCGGCCAACAACGCGCTGGCGGTATACTACAAAGCCAACAACGCGCTATCGTGGAACGCCATCTTCTCCTCAGGCACGTGGACTGCAGGCGGCAGCTCATCGAGCGGCGGGCCTGGCCTCGCATCGAATACGCTCTACGGCATAGACGCGGTCTGGTACGATCCGTGCGGCCCGGGATACGAGGCGTTCAACCTCTCGTAGCGCTCCCCATCCATGCAGCCGCGCATCCTGGATGGAATCAGCGGTCGCGTAACGGCACTGCCGCGATCCCCTTGAGGCCTTTCAGCTGCACCCCCGCGTCGTCGTCTGCGTTGAAGATCTCTATCCGTATGCCCCTCCTGTCGGCGAGCTCGAGCGCCTTCCTCGTCTCCGGCTCGTTTATCTCAGAGTCGTTCACTATCACTACTATGTCCTTCGACTCCCCGACCGCCTTTGCCACCGCATCGGCGCCGTACGACGCGGTGCCGAGCCTCAGCTCCACCATGAACGAGTTGAGGTACTCGAACTCGCGCCTCATGTGCTCGTTGGCCATCAGGCTCCCTACCTCAGGGCTCCTCATCACCTCCCTGATGCCGGAGCGCTCCGCGTCGGACGCAGGGGCGTAGAAGAGCCTCTTCCCCACCTCTATGTTCATCTCCTTGATATGCCTCCTGAGGTCGTCCTTCATGAAGCCTGGCCCTGCTATCACTACCGTATCCACTGACATGTTCCCCGCAGCCTTTATCACGTCTGTGAAGTACTGTACCAGCTGCCTGCCGTAGTCCTTCTCGCTCATCCTCTTGCTCAGGTGGCTGTAGAGCTCCGCTACTATCTCGATGCCGTATCCCTTTATGTACGAGACGAGCGCCTTCTCGTCGTCGAGCACGATGACCCCGAGCCGCGGCCTCTTCGACTCCTGCTGCGCCTGCCTGAGCCTCTTGAGTATGTACCCCTTCCACTCCTCCTTGAAGATGTCGAGCACGTCTCCCGCGCCTATGTTGAGGGTATGGTGGCTGCCCATCGTGACGAACTCCGCAGGGCGGCCGTCCCTTATCGTCCCGGAGAGCCTCAGCCTGGCTGCCGCCCTGTCCACCTCGACCTTCTCCACAGCTATCTTGAGGAACACCTCCTTCTGCTCGCCAACGTCCTTCTCGCTCGCCCTGAACCTCCTCCAGCTCCTCGCCTCGGCCGCGTCACCTGCGGAGATGATGATGGCGAGCAGGTAGAGGTCGTCGAACGAGTCTGGTACTACCTTCACAGCGTTCGAGACCGGGTTGAACCTTATCACTCTCATGCTACCGCCAGACGCGCAACGGCCCTAGACGACGCACTATGTAGCCGCGCAGACACTTAACCATACACTACAGATATAAAACAGTTCCAGCAGAGATGGTACATGCCCAACGTGCTGCTCGCATCTACCGGTATCGCAGGCGCCCTGACCTCCGTCATAGGCGCGCACTCATACCTCGGAATCTTCCTGCTCATGCTGCTAGAGTCAGCGTCCCTGCCCATACCCAGCGAGGTGATACTCCCCGCAGTAGGGTTGCTCGCCGCATCAGGCGCGCTGAACCTGTGGCTCTCCATCGCCGCAGCCATTGCAGGCAGCATGATAGGCATAATCATAGACTATTACATAGCCTACTTCGTCGGCAAGGATATCGTCTACAAGCACCTGAGGGCATTCCGCATAAAGAGGGCCACCCTCGATGCGTTCGATGCGTGGTTCACGAGGAACGGCTCGTTCGCCGTCTTCGTATCCAGGCTCATACCTGTGGTGCGGGGCCTCATCTCCTTCCCGGCGGGGTTCGCCCAGATGCCCAAGGCAAGGTTCCTCCTCTTCTCGTTCGCCGGCACGGTGATATGGGACGTCGCTCTGACCCTCTTCGGCTATTACGCGCTCTCCACCACCAACGTCACCCTCCTCTTCGCCTCTGTGGGTGCGTTCGCGATAGTCATCTACGCGATATACGTGGTTGCGACAAGAAGGATCAGGACAAAGGCAAGGTGAGAAAGAGCTTACGTGCCATGCGCACCCTATGCGCGATACAAGCCCCGTGCGCCGTCAAGGCTTGGCAGGGGCCTGTACCTTCGGCAGTGGCCTCGGCTCTATGATATAGTTCCTCACAATCTTCACTACCTGCTCTATCGCCTTCTTTATGTCCCCCTCTGTCTTCGCGCCGGTGCAGATTATCTTCCCGTTCTTGAAGAGCAGGAGAGCCGTCTTGGGCTCGTGTATCTTGCAGATCGCGCC
>JASHXR010000061.1 GCA_030043435.1 Microcaldota archaeon | reverse complement strand
CTCCCACGCTTGAGAACGGGCCATAGTGTATATCTGGCCTTACGAAGACCGCTCCTGCGTGTCTCCTGCCGCGAAGCACCAGCACGTCCACATCCACGTCCCTCTTCGTGCCTGCGTTTCCGAGGAAGTCGGCCTTCGGGTCTATGTCGAGCAGCCACTGCTGTACCATCGCAGAGAAGACGGCCACCCCGCTTATGTCGAGCGCCTTCTTCGCAGGCCTGTCGAGCAGGTAGACCACTATGTACCCCACTGCGAGGAAGACGATCATGCCGGCGTAGAGCTTGAGTATCGCGTCGTTGAGAGGCACGTCGAGGGTGAAGAGATACCTGCCCAGCGGGATGTAGAAGAGGATGTTGAGGATGGGCTGCACCGCGGCTAGGACTATGGCGCCCCTCCTATGCCCTATCGCCACCTTGTCTATGAAGAACCAGTAGCCGTACATACCAGCGCTGGCGAGTATGATGAGGAGCGAGGCCAGTGTGGCGGTTCCTGAGACTGCGTAGAGCGCAGCGGCAGCCACTACTGCTATGGCGTAAGCCACTGACGGGGCCAGCGTCACGAACATCAGATGCTTCATCTGCATCCTCCGCTTCATGCCCTTCATTATTATTACGGTCAGCACGGCAGGCATGGCTATGATGAAGATGCCCGCGGCGGCTGCCGAGACCTCGAAACTCGGGGTGGCGTAGTGCGCGTGTATGATGAACCCTGAGGACGCGCCTGCGGCAGCGCCGACGGCAAGGAGTATGAGTATCTGCGCAGCGGCAGAAGGCGCGCTAATGTTGAAGTAGTGCGCGTACTTAGTGATATCTACCCTATCCGACGGCATCCAAACACGTTGTCCGCTGAGGTTATCTGCCGAACCGCCTCTCCCTTTTCGAGTAGTCAAGGAGGGCCAGCCTCAGGTCGTTCTTCGTGAACTCGGGCCACAGCTTCTTGGAGAAGTAGAGTTCCGAGTAGCTCGACTGCCACGGCATGAACCCCGAGAGCCTCCTCTCCCCTGACGTCCTTATGACGAGGTCTATCGCAGGTATGCCGTAGGAGAGGAGCGACCTCTCGAAGATCTCCTCGAAGCGCGCTGAGCCGCGCTTCACGAACTCCGAGGCCGCGCGCTTCGCCGCGTGGAGTATGTCCTCCCTGCCCCCATATCCTATGAGGAGGTTGATGATGTTCTTGGTGTATACCCCCGTCTCGGTCTCGATGGCGCGCAGCGACTCTGACAGGTCGTCGGGGAGGAGGGTGGTATCGCCGACGATCTTTATCCGTATCTCGTTCTTGTGCAGGTCTGCTATGAGCTTCCTGTCTGTCGCAGCCCTCTTGTAGATGGAGAAGAGAGCGTCGACCTCGCGCTTGGGCCGCGAGAGGTTGTCAGAGGAGAAGGCCCATACGGTAACGCTGTTTATGCCGTACGACCTGCACCAGCCGCTGAACTCGATGAACTTCTTGACTCCTATGTCGTATCCGTTGAGCACGGAGAGCTTGTGGAGGGTGGACCAGCGCCTGTTGCCGTCAGGTATGACGGCCAGGGTGCGTGGCACAGCGTCTATATTCATTGTAACTATACCTCTGATGCCAGTTATCATTCTACTCCCGCCTTTTTAAACGTTACTGCATAGAATAATAATAGCATGGCACGCCTTACCGCACCGGCGCTGCTCCAATCTGCAGCGCATACTTGGTATGCTGGAGGTCGGCACCGCGTGCCAGGCGCGCTACACTGCTGGGCGCGCCGCAGCAGGGCCATGGAGGCGATGGAGTGGACAAGACAGAGGCCATTATCAGGAGCATGATAAGGGAGATACCGGACTATCCGAAGAAGGGCGTGCTCTTCAGGGACATCACCCCGCTGCTCAAGGACAAGGCTACTTTTGCACTCTGCATAGACCAGCTCGCAAGCAAATTGCCGAAAGGTACAGAGTACGTAGTCGGCATAGAGGCGCGCGGCTTCATAATAGGCTCTGCGCTCGCGTACGCCCTCGATGCGGGCTTCGTGCCTGTCAGGAAGGAGGGGAAGCTGCCGTGGGAGAGGATAGGGAGGAGGTACGAGCTCGAATACGGAAGCGCGATGCTGGAGGTGCACAGGGACGCGCTGTCCAGCGGCGCAGGTGTTGTCATAGCCGACGACCTGCTGGCTACAGGGGGCACCGCTGCTGCTGCGGCATCGCTCGTACGCGAGCTTGGCGCAAGGGTGCTCTCGTTCGCCTTCGTCGTGGAGCTCTCAGGACTCAACGGAAGGAAGAAGCTCGGCGGCAGCGAGATACTCTCTCTCGTGAAGTACTGAGCGGCAGGGCATTACAGCTCCCCTTCTCATTCGCACTGCGGTGAAAGGCTGCAGGATAAGCGCGCCTAGGCTCGGCGCCTGTGCCGTCAATGCGCGGTACCTCTGCCTCTGAGACGCTGGCTCTCGAAGAGCGACCTGAGGAGAAGGGGCAGGTTGCCCTCCTCCCTCAACCTCCTGAGCGCGTATGATATCCACTGCTCCCCAAAGGGGACGTAGGCAGCGGCCTTGCTCCCTGTCTCCGCAAGCCTCAGAAGCTCCCTGTTCCTTATGCCGTTGAGCATGGCGTACGTGACGTCGCGCCTGTACGACCTGTTCAACTCCTGCGCCTCTGCTATCACCGCGGGGTCGTGCGTGGCTATCATGAACCTGGGCGAGTGCCTGAAGAGATAGGCCATGAGCCGTGAGTAGTTGGCAGTGGTCTCGTCCCTCGTCGCATACGCGAGCCTGGAGGGCTCCCCGTATGCGCCCTTGACCAGCCTCACGACGCCGCCTGACCTGACTATGGACTCGAGGTCAGAGGCGCTCCTCCGCAGGTAAGCCTGTATGCAGATGCCTACAGCGCCGCGCTTGAGCTGGCTCCTGTACAGCCGTATCGTGGTGTCCACGTAGCGGTGCTCCTCCATGTCCAGCCACGTGAAGATCCCGTTCGACCGCGCAAGGCCCACTATACTCGCATAGTTCCTGAGCGCGACGCCCTTGCCAATCGATGCGCCGAGCTGCGTAGGCTTGATGGAGATCGACGCGCGTATGCCGCTCCTCTTTATCTCGCGTATCAGCCTTGCATAGGTCTTTACAGCACAGTCCACCGCTGACCTCTCAGCGAGAGACTCGCCCAGGTAGTTTATCATGGCGGAGATACCGTGAGAGTTGAACCTGCGGCTCACGCCTATGGCATCGCCTATCCGCTCCCCGGCGAGCCACCTTCCGGCCATGAGCCTCTCCGCGACGCCGTTCAATGTCATTAGCACCGCCTTCCTGCGCACAGGTCTGCCCTTCCGCTTCCACGGAACTGCAACGATAACATGGCTATCTATCCGGCCTGCAAAGCTTATATCAGTTGCTGTGATCCATCTCTTGCTGTCTGGTGTGCTGTTACTGCGCAGCGCATTATAGGATAGGGGATTTAAAGCCCAGTGGATATATAGAGGCCCGGACTGTTTAATCTCTTGTTAAACTTATTAAACTTATAGTTAAATTTATATATCTGTAGCTACAGTAGAATATTATGGAGGAGACACTGGCAAAAGCAAGAAAGCTGGGAGGCTCTATCATCGTCACGATACCCAAAGAGATTGTCGACAATGAGGGCATAAGGAGCGGAGAGACAGTCAGGCTTTCGGTTGAGAAGGTCAAGAAAAGCGGTTTCGGGGCCTTTAAAGGAATAGGCCCCTTCACCAAGGAGGATGAGTTTGACGAGCACAAATGGTAAAAGGTATGCAATCGATTCGTGGGCATGGATAGCCTATTTTGACGGTGCAGCAGCGGGAAGACGGGTGGATGACATAATACGCAGCTCTGAGACGTTTACAAGTGCCGTCACAGTAGCCGAGGTATTGTCAAAAGCTGAAAGGCAGAAAAAGGATACGGAAATGATATTCGATTTTATGGCATCGCTATCCAAGATAGTAGATATCGACGCATACATGGCGAAGGATGTCGGACAGTTGCATGCACAGATTAAGAAGAGCAGCCCGAATTTTAGTCTGGCCGACGCATTCGCACTGCAAACGGCAAAGCACTTGGACGCCAAAGTCCTTACAGGGGATCCTGACTTTAAAGGCATAAAAGAAGCAGAGTTACTGGAATAGTCCATAGCATCAGGAGTCTAAGCTTGGAATAAAGAAGCTCAGGCAGTGCGCCCTATCTCTGAGTTTGAAAAGGCAGGTATAGTAGGGCTTAGAGAGCAAGAGAGGCGCAGGCTGCACAGAAGGCAGCACAGAGACAAGGAATCCTTAGATTACAACAATGTCAGGCCCAGTTTCTTTGCGCTATGGGCTATACCCATATCAAATGTAAGTAGAGGGGCATTATTAGACTTCGAAGCGACAACGTATAGCGAGTCATAAGCGTTTAGTGAGTTGTCAGCTGCAATGCTTATTGCTTGTTGCGCTAATCTGGGCGTTTCTAATTTAGATATCCTCTCCCATATGAATAACAGCTTCTCAACAGCCTCATTTAGCTCTTTTTTATCAATATCCTTGACAAAACAGTAATGCTTCCATGCTGCATTCAGTGTTTCAGCAAGGGCAATATCGGGCGAGGCAAGTATGTCTCCACCTTCTATGGTCTCGGTTACAACTTTTTCTGCTTTATCGCTGCCCTCCTCCTTTATAGCCAATTTTACAATTGCATTGGCATCTAAGATGATCATCTAGATCCCCTGTCCGCCCTTATCATCGCAGCGCTGTCTGCATGGACCTTGGCGCGTTTCATCGCACTAGAATTTTGTTTTAAGAAACGGAGTAACTCCATCTGTTTTATCTGCGACTCTAGGTACGTTCTGACCACATCACTCCAGTTAATGTCATACTTTTTCATTTCTTCCTGGAGTTTCTCCGATATTCTTATAGATATAAGGCCGCTCATCCTCTCACGGTCGTAATAGGCAGCCAAGCTATTTAAATGTTTACCTTTTGTAATACATATGTATATATGGCGAGGTCGAGAGGAGAAAGCCTCCGGCGAGGATTGAACTCGCGGCCTCGTCCTT
>JASHXR010000060.1 GCA_030043435.1 Microcaldota archaeon | reverse complement strand
GAAGCAAAGGGAAGATCTGACTTCCCAACTGGGAGCCGAACCCTTGGTTACTGGTTTGCTTCTTTCAATGCTAACTTTATAGCATCCTCAGGAATCTTTGCACCGAGTAGTTTTGTCGACCTTCCCCTATCAAGATAATTTCCTATAAGTCTATCATAAAACCTATCATAGCCCATCATAATTATACATCTTTTCTTGTTTCTATAGGCAAAGCAGAGCTCTGCAAGCGTTCCTGCCCCGCCAGGTATGAAAATTATGGCATCGCAACTAAGAAGTCCCGCAAAGATGAAGCTACCTGCATCTATATCGGTTATTATCTCTATGTCAACATACTTGTTGGAGGCCCCTCTTGTTCGCCCCGGGCTCCCAACAGTTATGCCACCTTCGGATTTAGCACCCTTGGATGCGTATAGCATTACGCCTCCGCAACCACCGGTAAATAACGTTGCGTTATTTTGTGCAATTAGTTTGCCCAGCAGTTTTGCAGTTTCTGTTATCCGTTTCTGTTTCTCTCCAGACTTTGGGTATTCTTTGCTATCTGGTCCCATAACTCCTATCTGCAATTTCTTATTCATAGTGTCACCTATAACCATTACTCTGTTCTCTAACGAACTGGCGTGGGTTTCTATAAAGCAGCCTCAACTGCTCTATGTCTATGATCTTGCTGCGCAATAGGTCTTCAAGTTCCTGTTTATTTTCAGGCTTTGCATACTTGAGAAGGTAATCAAGGTTTCCAGAATATTCTGTCTTTAAGAGAACAAACCTTAGGGAAAGTATTGCAGGGAAACCCCCCTTACCATTTACTATTTGAGATGCATAAAGAGTGTCTATCCCACTAGCGGAGCTGCCAGATCCGCTTCTGTAGTTGCTTCTTACATCCCCGCTCATAACAAGAGCGGCTGCGTTTACAAATTGCCTGCCTAAATACATACTAGATGCATACATTGTCTGGCCGCTTGCGACTACGTCATCAATAAGCAAAGAGACCTCGCTTCCAAAGGCGATCCCGCCTGATATGTCGCACTTTATTCTTGGGCGTTTCTCTCCAGTGATGAAAGTATAATTTCTCTGTGCATCTAGCATCGTAAATGGCAGATCAAGCCCCTCTCGTGAAAGCAAGGTGTATGTTAACGCACCACCATATCCTATTGCGGCAATTTCCATTTCTTCCTTAGGTATTATTCTAAACAATTGCATAGCCTGCTCTTCAGCGCTGAGGAGCTGCTGCGGGTCCCTTAGTAAACCTATCAATTTCTTTACTTGGTCCTTATCAGTCCCAAATGGCGTTACGTCATCCAAAATGAAAAGCCCGTTTGAAATGACTGGCTGTTCAGTCACTAGCTTATCAGAGGTGGGGTAACTCACTCTTCCTCATTTTGCCCATTTTTGTCACCTACGTAGCGTATATTCTTCGAATAAATTTCATTAGAAGTAGCATCCAGGGGCGCCTTACAAAGGCACAAAATCAACCCGGCGCCGTCCCTGCCTACCAGAGCTAAAGCTATTGTATCATTTTTCTTAACCTTCAGGATTTTCCTTATTTCCAAAGGAAGGACTAGCCTTGACTTCGAATCAAGCCTTATGACATACTTGACACTAGCAGTGAAGAGAATCCCTTATGAAGCAATTCACCGTTAGCCACTTTTACACCGGATACATTATGTCTTTCCCACTATATAAGGATTTTCAAATAGGCTTATAAAGAATGCTCATTTGCATATTCATTACAACAAAACACTTCAGAGCCGATCCGGCTTAGACCATCTGATGCAGAATGCTTTCGTACTTAGCAATAACCGGCACCAAATGGGCAGTTCGCGGCTTAGCAGTCAGAAGAGATAGACCGCTATATACCTGACCATCTTCTTCATCATCAGGTTCCACTTTGCGCTGTTCCTCTTGACGTCCTTGACGAGCAGCTTGTACTTCTGCTTCTCCTCGGGAGAGAGCTTCCCCTCCTTGACTATCTCCTGCTTCTTGCCGTCGACTATCTGCGTCTCCCTCTTCTGGACGATGTCCTTCCTCACCATCGCGTACCACTCGTCGAGGGTGCCGCCGTGCTTCTTTATCATCCTGATGAAGTCGCTGGTCCTTATCTTCCTCCTCTTGCCTGTCCTGTCCTCCTCTGCCGCGGGGATCAGCGCCGCCTTGTCCGAGATCTCGGCTATGTCTGCCTGCGAGAAGCCTATCGTGGCGCGGGCAAGCCTGCCGAAGTTTATCCCTGAGAGCGGCATCTTCCTGGTGTTGTAGATGAACGCGGCCTTCCTGGTCTTGTAGTTCGGCGGGGCTATGTATATGGACTCGCCGAACCTGCCGCTCCTCTTTAGCGCAGGGTCCATGTCCCACGGCTGGTTAGTGGCGCCTATGATAAACAGGCCCTCGGGATTCTTCTCCACGCCGTCCATCTCCTGGAGGAACTGGTTGACGGCCATGCGCATGTAGCTCTGCCCTCCTCCGTCCCCGCCTCCTCCCCCGTCGCCCCCGCCCCTCTTGACCCCGAGCGCGTCGACCTCGTCGAAGAAGACGACGCAAGGCGTGGCCTTCCTCGCCTGCTCGAAGATCGCGTGCATGTTCTTCTCCGTGTTCCCGGCGTACATGTCCACTATCTCGTTTATCCTCGCTATCATAACGTTGGAGTTGGTCTCCCCTGCTATCGCGTTGACCAGGTATGTGTTATGCACGAAGAACTCGTCAGCTACGAAATTGTGCGTCTCATCAACTGTAAGGTCGTATACAAAGTCAGGCGCAGGCAGGTGCTCTATCCTGGTTATCTGCTCGTAGGCCACACTGTCTTTGCTTCCCCTCTTTATTCTGGCCTGCGCGGCCTTCCCCCCGACCAGCGCCTCGCCCTTCCGGCCAAACATCCCGATCTCCTCTATAAATATGCCGAGATCGCCTTGCCTGTATACGCCCAGGCTCCAGCGCCCAGCACCGATATTGCCGATGTCCGAGAGAATCCCGAAACGGAGCAGGAGGTGCTGCATGTCCCTGACGAGCCTCTCCGACGTGCTCGTATAGCCTATTGCGCGTATCTCCCCGTTGCCGCTGGTCCCATCGCGCCTGCCGCTGGCCTGGAGCCACCCGCCGCTGGTGAACATGCGGTTCATGAAGAGCGAGAGCAGGCGCTTCGGAAGCTGATAGACACAATCCGGTATCGTCTTATTGTGCGGATCGGCAAATGAAAGGTCGTACTTGCCGAGGATCAGCTGCATATGGCCTCCCTCCTGGCCTACGATCCTGCTCCCGTCCACATACATGGCCATCGCGCCGCCGTCCTTTGCCTGCGCCTCGACCTGCAGGAGTGAGTCGAGCTGCCTGACCGCGGACCTGAAGTCCTCCATTACCTCTGCCTCGGAGCTTGTGAAGCACGCCCTCCCCTGCGCAAGCCCTCCCCCTGTCATGAGGTATGCAAGGAGCCTGACCTCGCACTCCCTCATCTCGAGAGACCCGAAGACGGGGAGGTCGCCAGGCACCCCTATCATCGCCCCTTCGCAGAGCGCCGAAGCGGCTACCCATCCCTCCCTGGTCAGCAGCGGATGCTCAGGCGTGCACTCGAGGACCCTGCCCCTGTTCGTAGTTATCTTCAGGAGCGGCTTCCCCTCCAGCCTCCACCATCCGCTTACCCTCTTCACGGCAAGCCTGTTCTGCTGCGTAAGCGTCAGCACGCAAGGCTCCCTGCTCTCCACCACCTCCTTTATCGTAGGATACCTGCCGTCGGGGAGGAGCACCCTGGAATCCGCGGCTATGCACTTGCCGTTTCCCGGAGGGCCGTAGAAGAGGACGCCGAGGCCCAGCTTCTTCCCGTACGCCTTGAGCAGCTCCGGCTTCTTTATCGCCAGGATTATGTTCTCGTAGATCATCTGCTTCTCCTTGTCCATGCCTACTAGGTCCTTGAAGCTGAGGTTGGACTTGTGCCACTTCACCCTCTTTATCTGCCCGTCCGCTACCTGCGTCTCCTCCTCCCCCGCCTTGGCCTTCCCCTGAGGAGCCGGGGCCTGTGGCTTGTTCATCTTGCTCTTCAGCTGCTCGAGCCGCGCCTTAGCCTGCTCGTACTTAGGGTTCTTCGCCAGGGAGCGCTCGTACCACTCCCTCGCGCCCTGGAAGTCCTGCTGGTACTCCGCCACTATGCCCATCACGTAAGGCGCGTCGTAGCTCTCCGGCTCGATGTCCATGACTGCTTCGGCGTCGCGCTCCGCCTCCTCGTACTTGTTCACTATCGCATACGAGAGGGCGCGGTTGAAATACGCGCTCGAGTAGTTGGGGTCGAGCTCTATCGCCTTGGAGTACATCTCTATGGACTCCTCGAACTTGTTCTCCTCGAACGCGACCCCTGCCTTGGTGTAGAACTCCTTCGCCTGCGGATTCTGAGTGCCTGACCTGCGCTGCTCCTGTCCGACGGCTCCGCTGCTGGTTCCGGCACTTGCATCAGCAGCACTCTTCTCAGCCACGATAGCCGCCTTCTGGCCCACGCCCCTCCAGACCGATATCCTACTGCCGTTTTTAGTTTATATACCTTGCCTCCGCTCCCACGTCATCTGCATGGCGCATAGGCCGGTGCTGCCGCATAAGGCATGAAAGAGCGGAAGAGAAGCAATATTGGAAGGGCGCCTGCCGCGTCTGCCGTGTAGCGCTGGCAATGCGGTCACTTCCTGTGCCTGCGCCTCGTGGCGCCCTTCCGCGCCTCAGGCTTTGCGTCCTCCTTCACCCTAACGAACCTGGAGACGAGGAAGATTACCACTCCTACTCCGACCAGCGCCACGCCGGCCCAGAAGCTGAATGTCGCTGCCACGTGCGCGCCCACGCTGATCCCTTCCACAGCCCGCTCGTGCGCGCCGAACGCCGCGAACGCTACGCCAGAGAACGACCAGACGACGCTCCATGCCCGCAGCCTCAGCATATCGTGCTTCCTGAGCATCATTCAATCACGCAGGCGATATGAACAGTATGTTACCCCCCCTAAGCAGTATGGTGCCCAGCTTCGACTTCAGGTTGCCGTCGTCGACCTCCTCCGCGCTGTCAAGCACTATGTTCATGTGCGCGTCGAAAGAGGTGACCTTGCCCCGTATGTCTATCCCGTTCTTGAGCCGTATCATTACCTGCCTTCCTATCGCCTTGTTAAGCAAGTCGAAAGGGCGCTCCTGCGTTGCCATCAAACCAACCGAATCCACCAAAGGCCATAGGCCGATAGACGTATTCACGAGGAACGTTTATAAAGTGTGGCGTAAAACCCGTCACCTTGAGTGGCGGTGTGCATAAGGGTCCGCGCGCACTGGCGCGCCGCGACAGCCGCCCAGGGCTTGCGGACGGGCAGCTGACCTGCGCTGCAGCTACGCCTTCTTGCCAGCCTTGGCCATGTCCTCCTTCTTTATGGCGAGCTTGACAGAGCCTGTACCTACCGGTATCTGCTTCCCCACCAGGATGTTCTCTGTTACGCCGCGCATCGGGTCCGTCTCCCCGAAAGCTGCCGCGTTTATCAGGTGCTTCACCGTCTCCTCGTACGCGGCCCTTGCGAAGACCGAGTGCTTCTCGCCGCTCAGCCCGTGCCTCCCGACCCCCTTCACCACCCCCCTCGACGTCATCGCGTCAGCGATGAGGAGGAGGTGCCTCGTGTCCACGGAGATCTTCTGCTCGTCGAGCGTGGCCTGGAGCTCCCTGGCGAGCGTGTTCCTCGCCGCCTCTATCCCGAACTGCCTGCCCATCGCGAAGACGTCGTTGGTGTATATCCTCGACTTGTCTACGCCTGACACTGCCAGTATGCCCTCTATGTTGCTTCCCGACGAGACGATGTAGAACTCGCCGCTCCCCTGGTCGCGCTGCACCATCGCCTTACCCGCTCCCTCGACCCCGCTTATCACCGCCCTCATTATCTTGACCCTCTGCGCCCTTATCGCCTTGAGGTTCTTGGTATGCATGCGTATCATTATGCAGTTGCCCTCCACCTCGGGCTTCTGCTCGTCCTTGAGCTCCATCAGCTTGCCCAGCTTGTCGGCCACCTGCCTCGCGGTCAGCTCCTCTGCCTCGAGCTCCTGCTTGG
>JASHXR010000059.1 GCA_030043435.1 Microcaldota archaeon | reverse complement strand
TGGGGGGAGTCTGAGTGATTCACTTCGGTGAATCTTTTGACAAGTATAGCAAGCTTGTAGAATAAGTGCTGGGTAAGACCGGTGGCAGCCGCCACGGTAATACCGGCGGCACAAGTGGTGTTCACTATTATTGGGCTTAAAGAGTCCGTAGCCGGCTAAAACCGTCTTATGTGAAATGTTGGTGCACAACATCAACGAGTGCATAAGATACCTTTTGGCTAGGGAGCGGTGAGAGGTTAGGAGTATTCATGGGGTAAGGGTAAAATCTTATAATCCTATGAAGACTACCGGTGGCGAAGGCGCCTAACCAGAACGCATCCGACGGTGAGTGACGAAGGCTAGGAGAACGAATCGGATTAGATACCCGAGTAGCCCTAGCAGTAAATTATGCAGACTCTGGTGTTGCGCATATCACGAATATGCGCAGTACCGTAGGACAACTGTTAAGTCTGCCGCCTGGGGAGTACGGTCGCAAGATTAAAACTTAAAGCAATTGGCGGGGGAGCACACAAGGGGTGGATGCTACGGTTCAATTGAATTCAACGTCGGAAATTTTACCTGGAGCGACGGCAGAGTGAAGGTCAGACTAATGATCTTACCTGACAAGCCGAGAGGTGCTGCATGGCGATCGTCAGTTCGTGGTGTGAACTCTCCGGTTAAGTCCGGTAACGAACGAGACCCTCATTGACAGTTGCTACTGGATTAGAGATAATACAGGCACTCTGTCGAGACTGCCTGCGTTTAAGCAGGAGGAAGGAGAGGGCGACGGTACGTCAGTATAGTCCGAATCTCCAGGGCTACACGCGGCATACAGAGGTTGGTACAATGGGCTGCTACCCAGAGATGGGACGCCAATCCCCTAAAACCAATCAAAGTCCGGATTGAGGGTTGAAACTCACCCTCATGAAGCTGGAATCCCTAGTAATCGCGCATCACTATTGCGCGGTGAATGAGTCCCCGCTCCTTGTACACACCGCCTGCCAAGTCATCCAAGTGAGGCCTTAGTGACGCAGCATCTTATGGTGCTTTCGAACTAAGGTTTCGTGAGGGGGGCTAAGGCACAACAAGGTATCCGTAGGGGAACCTGCGGATAGATCACCTCATAACTTCTTCGGAAGTTGAGAAAACAAAGTGTACACAGGAAGTCTTCCAATTGTCGCGGCCTCGCATTAATAGCTCAAGACTACATCTCACGCTATACTGCCAAGGGCATATGCTGCCCTGGCTATCCACGCCTTCCTCAGCTCATGCCCTCCGCACACCCGCGCCTCAAGGTCACAAAGCTTTATCAAGAGCGGGCGCTAATCCTAACAGGTGAGGCGATGAAGGCGAAGCTCAAGCCCGGGACCTGCTACATGGCCGGCCTGACCGCCAGGCCTGCGCAGAGGAACGAGGTGGGCGTGGAGACCGGCAACGCAGAGATAGAGCAGAGGTTCATAGCCATGGCGATGGACCTCTTCAAGATAGCGCCTAACCGGATACTGATAGAAGAGCGGCTGTCCAGGCGCCACGTCTACTTCTACCACTCCAGGGTGGCGAAGCAGCTCGCTGAGATACGCTCGCGCGAGGAGAGGCTCTTCAGGTCCAGGGACAGCCTCTCCGGCAACTACGTCGCAGGACTGTTCGACGCTAGGGGAAGGTTCTCCAAACAGGGGATATACCTCGATGGCATCTCGCCGCAGGACGAGGTCATGCTGGCCAACCTGGGCATACAGACCAGGAGCGGCAGGGTCTCTAACATAAGCTCCCTTGCCGCGCTGGCCGGCGCCTACAGCGTGACCCTGGCCTCGCCGACGCTGAGAAGGCCTCATGACTCCGAGGAAGAGGAGGATGCGAAGGCCAGGTAAAAGCCAAGGACCTGCCTAGGCTGGGCCGCTCCGCCCAAAGGCGATTTCACTTTGGCGGGAGAATACCTTTTTAAGCTTGCGCGGGAATCTTAGACAGGTGCGCCTTCATGCTGCTCGGGATAAAGCGGATCTATGAGAAGGTCGAGGTCACCGACGGCACGCGCGTCCTGGTCGACAGGCTCTGGCCCCGGGGCGTCAGGAAGTCCACTTCCCACATAGACAAGTGGATGAAGGAGGTCGCGCCGTCCAACGAGCTGAGGCTCTGGTTCAACCACGACCCTGCGAAGTGGGAGGAGTTCAAGTCGAGGTACGAGAAGGAGCTCGAGGGCAGCAAGGCCCTCTCCGACCTCATAAGCCTGGCCAGGTCGTCGGAGATAACCCTCGTCTACGCCTCCCACGACACGGAGCACAACAACGCCGTGGTGCTCGCCGGAATGATAGCGGCCGCAGCGCCAGGCGCCATAACCAGGCCCAAGGCCCCCGCGCCTGCCTAGAGCTCTATCCTCTTCAGCTCTAGCCTGCTCACTTCCGCTATCCTCCTTATGCTCTTAACCGCTTCCTGCTGGAAGCTGCTGTCGAGCATGGACTTGACCAGCGCGTCGGAGTCCATCGAGGCCGCATACGCCTTGAGGAACGCTGAGAGCGCCTTCCTTATCGCTGTCTTCTTCGGCGTCGCGATCTTGGAGCTGGTCATGACGAGGAGCTTGAGTATCACCGCCCTTCCGTTCCTGTCCCTGAGGTCGTCGACTGTGTAGATCGCGCTCTCGCCCCTCTTGACCAGCGAGTGTATGTAGCTGTACGTCTGCTCCATGTACGCCAGGCCGGTGTGCGCCGCGTCGCCGTTCGCATCTGTTATCTTCATGGCTATGGTTATGAAGGAGTGCTCCGGCCTCTTGGTCACCCATGACATGTTGACCTTTATGACCCTGCCCACCATCGCCTTCTCGTCGAAGCCTGGTATCTCGCCTATCACGACCTCGCCGAAGAGCGCCGGCGCGTAGACGTTGAACCACCTCTTCGCCTTCCACTTCTCTACGCTCTTCTGCACCGCCATCCAATCATCCCTTTATCAGGAGCGCCACCTTCTCAGGCTCGTACTTCCAGTCGGTAGGCAGCGCGCCGCTCCTCTTGTAATACCTGGTCAGCCTCCAGATCTTCGACTCTATCCTGGTCAGCCGCGTCCTGTTGTGGACGTCGTTCGAGTTCTTCGCCAGGTGCCTGCGCAGCACCGTCGCCCTCCTGAGAAGGTCGAAGAAGTCCTGCGGGTACTGCGGAGCATAGCCCTTCTCCTTGAGTATGGTCCCCAGCCTCTTCCCGTATAGCTGCTTTATGTACTTGAGGCCGTGCTCCTTCTTCAGCCTCTCCCCGATGAGCGCCTGGTGCATGCCCTGCTTCGCATACCCGACTATCGACTCATCGACGCTCTCCTTCGTCCCTGTGAAGCCCTCCGGCACAGAGCCCAGCTCCACGTCGGGCTTCCTGGACTTCGACTTGCCGTGCCTGCCCGTATGCATCCTAGCCATTATCTCACAACATCCTGTATCGTATCCGAATATACCTCAGTAAGGCAGAGCCTGCATTCAAGAAGGCGGCCTCTCCGGCCTCTTATAGGCAGTGCCCATAATCATTTCCACGCAATAGCTATTTAAACCTATTTAAAACGGGGCCGCGGTCACGCGCCCGTCAGGGCTCCGGGACGCCACGCCCTGCTCACGGTGAGTCTGGAGAGGAGCCTCACCAGGAGGTACATGGCGAAGACTATTGACGTTATGAAGAAGCTCACTGGATACGGCACGTAGAAGGCGATGAACAGCCCTGCCCAGGTCGCGAGGACCGCTATGGCCACTGCGAGCGCTATCGCGTACTTCGGCCTCTTTATCAGCCGTACCGCTATCGCCGCAGGTATCACCATCAGCGCAAAGATTAGCAAGACACCTGTCACCTGTATGGCTACTGAGACTGCGGCTGCGAGCAGGACCATGAAGAGGCCGCCGAGCAGGAGCGTAGGCATGCCCTTCGCCTCTGCCACGTCCTCGTCCAGCGAGACGAACAAGAGCGGCCGGTAGACCAGCACCGTCACTATAAGGACCATGAGGCTCACGACCAGCGTGAGGAGGATGCTGCTGCTGCTCACTCCGAGTATGTCCCCGAACAAGAGGTTTATGGCATTGGCCGCGTCATTGCCGCTGGAGAGGGTCAGGAAGAGGTAGCCGAGCCCCATGGCGAACGCGAGGACAGAGCCGATCTCGATGTCGCGGTGCGAGGCCCTGTTCCCCAGCACCGCTATCGTAAGCCCGCCCAGGATAGCCGCTGCCAGGGAGCCGATGAGCGGCGTCGTGCCTATCAAGACAGACCCTGCCCCTCCAGCAAACCCTATCTCCGAGTATGCGTGCGCCGCGAAGGCAGAGCGGCGCAGGACCACGAGATAGCCGATTATGCCCGCCACTACCGCTATGATAGTGCCTACCTCGAAGGCATGCTGCATGAACTGGTACCTGAAGATGCCCTGCAGCGCGGACGCTATCTCAGTGCCTGGCAGCATGTTCATCCTCCTCCGGCGGCTCCTCAGGCCCGCCGTGTACGCTGTGTATGAGTATGTGCCCCAGCGAGTCGTGCAGCACCTCTACATGGGTGCCGTAGAGCGCGGTCAGGTTCTTCGAGGTCAGCACCCTCTCGGGCGTGCCTGTCGCGACCTTCCCGTTGGCTATGTATATCACCTTGTCCAGGAACTGTATCAGCGGGTTTATGTCGTGCGCGACCAGCAGCGTGGCGACGTTCCGCGACCTGACCACGCTGCCGATAAGCTCTACCAGCTCCTTCGCGCGCCTGATGTCCAGGTTCGAGAGCGGCTCGTCAAGGAGGAGCATCTCCGGGTCGCTGACCAGCGCCTCGGCGAGGAAGACCCTCTGCAGCTCCCCGCCCGAGAGCGAGGCGAGCGACTTGTCGGCCAGCTCCGCCGCGCCTACCGCCTCGAGGGCGTCCATCGCAGCCCTCTTCTCCTCCCTGGCCGAGAGGCTCAGGCCCCACCTGTGTCCTGAATACGCAAGGCGCACCAGCTCTATGCACTCTATATTGGTCTCGTTGTCTATCACGTGCCTCTGCGGCACGTATCCTATCTTCGGGTTGCCGCGCCTCGGCTGGGCGCCGAAGACCCTCAGCGTGCCGCTGAGGGGCTGCTGCAGGCCCAGGAGCATGCGGAACATCGTGGTCTTCCCGGCGCCGTTGGGCCCTATGACTGCTACGAACTCGCCGCGGTTGACGCTGAAGTTGGCGCTGCGCCAGACCTGCCTGCCCTTGTAGCCTACGGTAAGGTCCCTTGCCATTACTATCTCTGACGGCATACCACTCTCTTTAGCCCTGCTGCTTGAAATAGCCATAGCCCCAGTCTCCGAAGGCGCGCCCGCAGGGCCTACGACGCCCCCAGCGCATTGGCGTTGAGCGCGTTCTGCAGCTCCAGCAGCTCGGCGTTCATCCAGGTCTCGAAGGAGACGTTCTGTGGCTGTATCGTCTCTGTCACGCCTATCACCGTCACATTGTTCTCTATGGCTATCTGCTTCATCTGCGTGGTCAGCGGCGTCACCGTCTGCTCGTTGTAGACCAATACGCTCACGTTCCCGCTCTCGAGCTGGTCCTCGAACTCCGCGACGCTATTGACCGGTGGGTCGTTGCCCTCTGCCACCGCATACATGAACGCCGGAGGGGAGACAAGGTCAAGGCCCGTGGCGTTCGCAAGGTATTGGAAGATGGACTCAGTAGAGGCCACCTCCGTCCCTCCGAACTGCTGCTTGATAGTCGCCATCCTGCCGTCTACCTGTGCAAGCGCGGCTGTGAGGTTCGCGTACTGCTGCTTGTAGTAGCCTGCGTCGGAAGGGTCGATTTTGACGAGGTCGAGGTACATCTGCTTTACCGTCGTGTTCACGTAATAGGGGCTGTACCAGAGATGCGGGTTCGAGCCGTTCGGTATCGAGAGGAGCTCGCCCGCGTTCAGCACGGTCCTATTGGTGTTGTTGCTCGCCGAGAGAAGGTCGAGCGCCCAGTCGTCGTATCCCACCCCGTTCACTATTACAAGGTTGGCGTTCGCTATCATACGCGCATCCTGCGCGTTGGACTCGTAGTCATGCGGGTTTGCGTTGGGATTCGAGACTATGCTGGTCACGTTGCAGTGTATGCCGCAGAGCTGGCCTATCAGGCTCCCCCAGAAGTTCTCCGCTGCGACTACCTGCAGGACGCGCGTCTGCTGCCCTGCCCCGCTGGAGTTCGCGGCCTGTGTCGTGCTCGTAGTGCTGACGCCAGGGGTGCCAGGACTCCTGGTAAGCGCGAACGCAGCTACTGCCACTATTATTAAAATGGCCACTATCGCGATGCCAAGCCTCATAGCTCCCGCATTCCCTTTTTTATGCTCTTCCATCTTGCCTTCCATTCTATCACTCATTTTATCATTCTCTATCCTTCTCAATCGTTCTCGATATCATTCTCGATTGTCAAACTCCCTAAATTGGCATAGTAAGTTTAACCATATAGGTATATAAAGATTATTA
>JASHXR010000058.1 GCA_030043435.1 Microcaldota archaeon | reverse complement strand
GTCAGGAGCAGCATCGCAGCGGACTCGAAGTCGCCTGACATCATCGCAAGCCCTATACGCGCGTTGTTGAGCCTGGAGCCGAACCTCTGCCTGTCGAAGTAGTTCGGTATCCTGGAGCCGAGCTCCCTTATTATGAGCTCAGCGTTCCCGGGCCTCTCCACCCCGCTCACCTCTATCTCGAACGCGTTGCCGAGGTTGGAGCCCATCCTCACCCCGTTGCTCCTCCACGCCCCGTTTATCGAGAGGTCTTTTATCTCGAGCCCCGAGACCTGCTCAGGGGTCACGCCGTAGATAGACGCGAGCTGTACCGAGACCGACTGCCTGTCCTTCGTGCCCGCGTATCCCACAGACCTCCTCGACCTGCGGAGCCTCTTCGCCACGGCGATGAGCGCGTCTACCGTGTTCCACTCCCTCTTCTGCAGCACCAGCGTCGTGAACCTGCCGTCTGCGACCTCGGCCTCGCCAAGGTCAGACGGCGCGTACCTCGCGCCTGGCTCCAGGACCATGCCTCTGCCTGTTATCTCCTTCACTATGAATGACGAGGCGTCGGACTTGATGGTCCCGCCGGTGCCCTCGCCGCCTGAGAGATGGAGCATTAGATTCCCCTTTTAAAGCTTTGGCGCCCTATAATATATAACACTTGAGCGCACGTATGAGGATAGCTGCATAGGAAAGGAAACGCATAAAAGAGGAGGAAGCGCATAACCACGAGCCGCGTGATGGGGCGGCGCGTAAGGCGCGGCGCTGGCAAGAAGATGGTGCAATTGAGAGACGACTCTTTCGTTGAGAAGATAATGTACAGGCTGGTCAGGAAGCACATCTCCGGGACTACGATGAGCTCAGCGCTGGGAAGGGCGCGCGAGCTGAACTCCAAGAAGCTGCACGTCTCGATAACGTTCCTCAGCAACGGCATAACGACAAAGTCGAGAGCCAAGTACGTGACTACTACCTACCTCGAGCTCATCAGGCAGATTTCGAGGCTCGGGCTCAAGGCGAGCGTCCAGGCGCCCCTGGCCCAGCTCGGGCTCACCATCGACAGCGCCACTGCCGCGGAGAACCTGGGCGAGATAATAAGGACGGGCAACAGGCACGGCGTCTTCGTCTGGGCCGAGCTGCCCCCCGGCGCCAGCCTCCCCGCGGCAGAGCTCGGCTCGGCGCGCGGCCTCGGCCTCGCCGCCCCGGCCGCAGAGATAGCGAGGCTCGCGAGGGAACACAGGCACGTCAGGGCGTTCAAGGCGATCTTCGGAGCAGACGACGGAAAGGACGTGGGCGAGGCGCTCCTGAGGCAGCTCAAGTCCATGCCCGGCAGCTCCGGCAACCGCGCGCTCCTCTCAGCTCCTGACGGCGTGGTGAGCCGCATACTCAACGACGGCAAGCAGGGCCGCCAGATGATCTTCGAGTTCAGGCTCGGCGAGAGCGCGAAGAGGATGCGGCGCCTTGCGAGGAGGGGCGCGAGGATGTCAGTCTACCTTCCCTTCGGCAAGGACTGGCAGGCGTACGCGATGACTAACGTGCCGGAGGGCTACATGCGGTTCATCGCAGGCAGGCTCCTCGGCGAGGCCGGGAGCGGCGGCACTGGGGTATAGGCATGGCCAAGACGATAGTGGTAAGCGGCGCGTCAGGCAGGCTGGGCAGGTACCTCGCCAGCTCTCTCCTCGCCCACGGCTACAGGGTGCGCTCCATAGTGCAGAGCAGGGAGCACCTGCTCACTCTGCCTGCAGGCACCTCGCCCTACCTCTGCGACATAAACAACAGGAAGGCGGTGGCGAGCGCGTGCGACGGCGCAGACGCAATGGTGCACCTCGCCGCCATCGTCAGCGAGTACAAGTATACTACCGAGCGCATCCTGCGCACCAACGTGGTAGGGACCAGGACCGCGCTCGACGCATGCAGGGACAGCGGGGTGAAGAGGTTCGTCTTCGCCAGCTCACTCGACGTCTACGGCAAGGCGAGGAGGGATAAGCTCACCGAGTCGTCGCAGCTGAAGCCCTCGGACAGGTACGGGTACAGCAAGATGCTCGCCGAGGACGTCGTCAACGAGGAGCGCGGCAACGTGGGGTGCACCATACTCAGGTTCGCCACCGCGTACGGCCCTGGCTTCGAGCCGTCGTTCTTCAAGCTCCTGCGCCTGATCCAGGCTGGCAAGGCCTACCTGATAGGCAGCGGGGAGAACCACCTCGCCCTGGTGCACGTGAGCGATGCGGCGCGCGCCATCGAGCTCGCGCTCAGCAGGAGGTCCCCGCCCCCGACCTCGGTATACAACATCACTGATGGAGGGGAGCACACGCAGAGGTACCTCTTCAATCTCGCAGCGGAGCGGCTCCAGGTGCCAAGGCCCACGAAGCAGATAAACGCAGTTGTCATGAACCTGATGGCGAGGTCGCGCGAGATAGACGTCGACGAGCTGAGGTTCCTCACCTCGAACCGCATCGTCGACATCTCCCGCGCCGCCGAAGAGCTGGGCTTCGAGCCGCAGGTCGGGATCAGGGAGGGGGTGGCAGAGGCGGTCTCCGCTTTCCTCGAGAGGGAGAGGCACGTCGCTGCGAGGCTTGTGCAGTGACCGCATGTATGCTCATATGCGTAATAGGAGATGCGATGGAATCGGGGTTGATGGAGTGAGAATCGGCAAGGTAGAGAGATACATACACGAGAGGATAGCGGACAGGGGCGCGCTGCTCCTGATGCTTATCGATCCCGTCGACTACAAGACGCCTGACCTGGCCATGAAGACTGGCAGGCAGGCGGCAGAGGGCGGGGCGGACATCGTGCTCATAGGCGGCTCCATAGGCGCCCAGGGCGAGCTCCTCGACTACGTGACCAAGGGCATAAAGGACTCTACCGACGTGCCGGTTGTCATCTTCCCTGGCAACATAGCCACGCTCACGAGGCACGCCGACGCGGTCTACTTCATGTCCCTGCTCAACGCGCGCAACCCGTACTGGATAACCCAGGCCCAGATGCTCTCCGCTCCCATAATAAGGCAGATGGGCACCGAGCCGCTCTCGGTCGGGTACATAGTCGTCTCTCCTGGAGGCACGGTGGGATGGGTCGGTGACGCGAACATGGTGCCGAGGGAGAAGCCGAGGATAGCGGCCGCGCTCGCGCTCGCCGGCGAGTACCTGGGCAACAGGATAATAGTCACCGACGTGGGCTCGAACCCAAGGCTGCAGGGCGGAGGTCCTGTCCCGCCGGAGATGGTCAGGGCTGTCAGGTCTGTGACTACAGTTCCGTACATAGTCGCAGGCGGCATAAGGGAGCGCGAGTCGCTGGTCTCGACGATAAGGAGCGGCGCGGACGGGGTCCAGATAGGCACCGCGATAGAGTCTACCGGGGACGCCAGGAAGCAGACCGCGTTCTACGCGAGGCTGATCAGGGAGGAGGGGAGGAGGAAGCTCGCCGCTGCCAGGAGATGAGCGCCAGCGCCCAGACCGGCGTTGCGGAGCGGCGCAGCGCACAGTCCCATGCACGCGCCGCGCTGCGCAGGAAAGGTAATGCCTATGCCAGTAAGGGAGATAGCCTCTGTGGAGATACGCGCTGTCGTAGCCGAGCTCTCGCCAAAGCTCTCAGGCGCGTTCGTCAGGAAGTTCTACGACCTCGGCGACGGAGCGTTCAGGTTCGCCTTCCACAGCAAGGACGCTGATACGATTGTGTACTGCAGGCTCGCCTCGACCTTCAACGAGACCTCGCTCTCCGAGTCAGCAGGCGAGGCCACGCAGTTCGCTATGGGGATGAGGAAGAGGATAGAGGGCGCGAAGGTCGCCTCGATAGCGCAGCGCGGCTCAGACCGGATAATCGAGCTCAGGCTCTCCTCGAAGGAGGGCGAGCGCACAGTAGTGATTGAGATGTTCGGGAAGGGGAACATGATACTTGTCGACGCGAAGGGCGTGATAGAGCTCTGCTACCTCACCCAGTCGTTCAGGGGCCGTGAGATAAGGCCGAGGGCCGTGTATAGGCCTCCGCCGACCCAGGCGGCTGAGATATGGGGCGCTACAGGCGAGCAGATGCTCTCCACGGTGAGAGAGGCGCTAGGCGCGGCCCGTGCGATGCCAGCCCTCTCCAAGCTCGTCAACATAGGCCCGCTCTACCTCGAGGACGCGTTCAACTCCGCAGGGCTCGACCCGATGGGAAGGATAGACGAGGCAGGAGTTGCTGCACTCGCAGGCTCCATCTCCAGGCTCCTGGCTGATGCGAGGTCGCCGAGGCCGCGCATCTACAGGTCTGGCGCCGAGGTCGTCGACTATGCCATACTGCCGATAAGGAAGTACGACGGGGCAGGGGTTGAGGCAGAGGCATGCGGAAGCGTGAGCGAGATGCTCGACAGGCTCCACTCTGGCGAGAGGTCCGAGGTCAGGGACGAGGCCGGGGAGAGGCGGAGAGCAGAACTCTCAGCAAGCATAGCGATCCAGGAGGAGCTTGTCGCGAAGACCATGCGCGAGGCAGCAGAGTACCAGGGGGCGGGCGAGGCGATACTCCAGCATATGCACGAGATAAACTCGCTGGTCGGGTACATGGCCGAGCATAGGCGCGCCACCGTAGGCGAGCTCTCCTCGGCGTTCCCTGGATTGGCGATAAGGCTACTGGACCTCAAGGAGAAGAGGGTGGTGGTAGAGATGGGGGGCGACGGCTCATGATCCGGGTAACGGTCCTCGGCACCGCTGGCGCATCCCCGACAAGGGAGAGGAACCTTGCGAGCGTGGCGCTCTCCTACGACGGAGACGTCTTCCTCTTCGACTGCGGCGAGGGCACCCAGAGGCAGCTCATCCTGTACGGGGTCAATCCCTCTAGGATACGCGCCCTCTTCATAAGCCACGCGCATGGCGACCACGTCATCGGCATAGCGGGCCTGGTGCGCACCCTTGCGCTGAACGGGAGGACCGAGCCGCTCGCGATATACGTGCCTAAGGGCGCCGAGTCGGCGGTCAGGAGCCTCGCGCTGTTCGACAGGGCAAGGATGGCCTACAGGATAGAGATACGAGGGATAAGGGCAGGCAAGGTCTATGCCGGAGACGGCTTCTCGGTCTCCGCGTTCAGGCTCTCTCACACTGTGCCGACGTACGGCTACGCCTTCAAGCTCGACGACAGGAGAAGGTTCATAGAGGAGAGGGCGAAGGCCCTCGGAATCGTCGGCGAGATGCACTCCGTGCTCCAGAGGAAGGGCAGCATGAGGATAGGCGGAAAGAGGGTCAGGCTTGCCGATGTGACGACGCTGAAGAGGGGCGAGAAGGTGGTCTACGCCGCAGACACGAGGCCGACAGGCACTACCGTGTCGGCTGCAAAGGGCGCCGACCTCCTGCTCCACGAGTCGACTTACGCAGAGGCAGAGAAGGGACTTGCAGCGGAGCGCGGCCACTCCACCGCACACCAGGCCGCTACAGTGGCGAGGAAGGCGGGCGCCAAGCGCCTCGTCCTCTTCCACTTCAGCGCAAGATACAGGTCGACAGCCCAGCTCGAGGCAGAGGCGAGGAAGGCCTTCCCAGGAGCCATTATGGCAAAGGACGGCGACGAGGTCAGCATCTGAGGTAAGAGGCGTGGCGTAGGCCATCGGCTGCAACATCCGCGATCCCAGAGTGGCATGCCCTCGCGGAATCCCATGACGCAGGCCTGCATATGCCATGAGAAAGGAAGCAAACGACTAACCTTTATAAGCCTGCTTATAGAAAGATGAGATTATGCAGATATGGAAGGACAAGAAGCAGGAGACGCTCCTCTCCTCAAGCTCAGGCAAGCCTAAGCACAACGTACCGCACCACGGCTCCCCTGCCGCGCGACAGCAGCGGGCGCGCATGGCATATTACGCCGCAGCTGCGATAGTCATAATAATCATAATAGCCGCTGCGTACCTGGCGCTCTCATCCGCGTCTAATGGCGGCGCATACGCGCTCGATACCAACCGGACCATAGCCATGGCCCCCAACCAGACCGTCCTGCTCAGTCAGTCCTCGTCTGCAGAGCCTGCAGCCGTGGAGATGTCGAACTTCTCAGGCACCACGTACGACTTCCTCCTGACCGAGGCCCCTGTGCTCGCCAATCCCATCTACTCATTCAGCCTTTCCCCGGGCCAGGTCATCAACGTGAGCGCGACAGGCTCAGCGACTGCCGACATGCAGATAAAGCTGGTCTCGGCCGGCGCGGATGGAGCCGAGGTAGAGTTCATCCCCATACCAGCCTCTTTCGGGATAAGGTCTAGCATACTGCAGACCGTGTCCAGCGGAGGGACGACACAGGCGGCGACCACGACAGCGCCAGCCACGACCTCCGCTCCGGTGACTACTGCAGGCACGCAGTCGACAGCGACCACCACAGCCGCAGCCACCACTACCTCATCGTCAGGCGCATACACGACGCAGCAGGTCATGGAGGCGGCAAACCTGACCGAGTACGGCATACTGATGAACGACTTCAAGGCGCTCTACGCCAAGGATACGGGCTGCACACAGGGCACCTACGACGCGCTCTACTTCGCACAGTACGGGGTCAACGCTACCGGCGGCAGCTCGTACCAGAGCGTCTCGCTGCTCACCCCATACGAGATGGTCTCCTCGGTCAGCAAGATAAGCGGCTCAGATTACTACGTCAACTACAGCACAGCTTCGCACTCGTCAGCCACCACCGGCACTGCGCTCTCCCTCCAGCTCGACGTCCAATCCGGGCAGGTCATAGCCGCGACGTTCAGCGGGATATACGCGGGCCTGACATACGCTGAGCTCAATTCCACTTACGCAGCGCAGGCTGCGTACGGCACCGACTGCGCCGCATACCTCTCCTGAGCCCCTGCCCGCGCTGCAAGACAGTCAAGGCCGATGCGCGTTTTGTCGACTGAGACCTCGCTCCGCGTCAGCCGCAGGGATGAGAAGTGCGTCGCCCTGCGCAAGCTTATTAAGCTTGACGGACGCCAGGGCGCAGGTATAAATATCAGTACCTTCACTAAGTCATATGCGGCCTACAGGGCGAAAGTCGCAGGCTCCTGCCCCGCACCTGACCGGTAGACGGATAGTCCAGTTCTCTACAGCTTTCTTGCTATCTTAGCATGAGGCGACCAAGGAATCCAAATGAGAGAGCTAAGCAGGCGGCCCGTTGCCGGCATGGTAACGGACCCTTCCGACGGGAGGATAGGCGGCCCCGGGGCATTGACCTACAGGGAGAAGGCAGGGTACGCCAAGGCCATGGGCCTCAAGTTCGTGAACATAGAGCCGACGCTGGCCAACGCGCGCAGGGCTGAGGAGGAGGGCGTAGTCTCCGCGACGCGCTGGAACGGCGCCTCGATGGAGAGGGTCGACGTCCCGGCTCAGGAACTTCGCGCCGTATACAACTACCCAGAGGCTACGGACGAGGGGCACACGCGCATAATAGACGTGCTCAAGGGCGGCGGCAAGCGCTTCGTCAACGGCCCCGAGACAATCTCGATATGCGACGACAAGGAGAGGAGCCAGGCGCTCTTCGACGAGCTCGGAGTCCGTACGCCTATAAGCATCGAGTACGACAGGAAGACGGCTGCTGCGCTACTCTCAGAGAGCGGCTTCATCTTCGTAAAGGACACCATGGGCACCCTGGGCGACGGGCAGGTCACCCTCTCGCGCGAGGGTCTCTCGATAGCGGCCAAGGTCGACGGCCAGGTCCACACGTTCGGGTGTACACCCAAGGCCCTTGACTTTGTCGAGCAGGTCCTCGGGGTGCAGGGGCTCGTCGTGCAGGAAGGGATACGCGTCGAGAAGGTCATGGGGCGCGTCTCCGATTTCAGGGCCATGTTCCAGCTGAACGGCAGCGGCGAGCTGACCATGCCGGCAGTGTTCGCAAGGATAGGCGCAGAGGGCCTCGACCAGGCGAACGTGAGCAAGGGCGGGATAGCCATGGACCCGTACCTCTTCCACCCTGCCTTCCCGTCCCTGACA
>JASHXR010000057.1 GCA_030043435.1 Microcaldota archaeon | reverse complement strand
GTATGCCTGTCGCACACAGGCCTGCCGCAGAGCCTGCATACGCGCGTAGCTATGATTCCGCAGATGTGGCATAGGGAGTGCGTCTCCTCCATGACGTGATAATCGGAGGGAAAGGTTAAAAAGAGGCTACCTCTTTGAGCAGCTCAGCAGCCCTGTCATGGGAGAGCGGCCTCGACCCGCGGGCCTTGGCATACCTGCACTGGTACCTCACATAGACCTCGTTTATCCTCGTGTTAGGGTCGACCTGCTTGCACCGCTCTATGTACTCCATGATCGCCTTCGTCGCCTCGTCCTCCGACATGCCCCTCACGTTCACCAGGTAGGGGGCGAAGATGAGGTTCACAGCCCTGTGCCTCACGTCGGCGATGGGGTTTCCGAGGAGCTTCGCTATCCACCCGTAACTTGCAGTTGGGATGCCTGCTGCTGCCTTTGGTACTGGCACCTTTATGGTCGCGGCAGCCACACCTACCTCCCTCGGCAGCTCCTTTGCAGGTATCGGGAGCCCCTTGGAGACTGCGGACCTTATCGCCGCCTCGATAAGCCTCGCCGCCCTGTACCTCTGCAGGTAGACTATGCCATCCGAGAGTTCCTGGCGCCCAAGTGCGTACTCCGGAACTCGCGGTGCGAGCCTCAGGAAGTCTGCGAACGGGATCGAGAACTCCTTGTCGTACCTGAGGGACATGGAGAGCTCAGCAGCGACCTTCATCATGCCCTGCTCCGGTTCGGACTGCAGCGCCTCGCCAGACCTTCCCGCCTCTGCAGCCGCGTACCTCTCCAGCGCGAGCCTGCCGGGGAGCGCGCTGACGAGCATCCTTGCGTAGAGGTAGCTCACTACCGACTTCTGCTTGACCTCGCGCATGACGCGCCCGGAGTAGCTTATCCTCGACCTCGTGAGCGCCTCCTCCAGCCTCGCCCTCCCCATCTCGAGCATAGAGGCGTCGAACTCCGCGCCCAGGCCAGCGACGTAGCGCTTCGCCTCGTCAGAGAACGGATACTTGTACGCGAAGTCCAGCTCCGCGTCAGTGATCCCTGCCATGCACGTATTTGGCCATCGAGTCTATAAAAAGCAGTGGTCTGTATCCAAAGATACTGTTGGGAGCAGGCAGGCGCGAAACCTATTTATTCGCAACAACGATAACGAATACGAGTCAATGAAAGGCAAGGCTGGCAATGGTGCAAGGCCGCGCCGTGCAAAGGCGCAGTCTGCGATGGAGTACCTGATGACCTACGGATGGTCAATACTCATAATCGCCATAGTACTCGGCGTCCTCTACTACCTCGGGGTCTTCAACTCCGCCACGCTTGCGCCCATGGCGCAGCCCGGCTCGTGCCAGGTCTTCAGGCCCAACGGCGCAGGGACATCATACGATGCTGGACTCTCAGGCACGTGCAACAACGAGCTGCCTGAGTACGTCGCGCAGTTCAACGGGCAGGGCACAGGCGGCCCGGCCAGTAGCGCGATTATCACGCAGCTTTCCCACCAGTACGCAGATACGGGAGGAACCACCTTCACAGGATGGATTTATCCCTACTCCCTGCCAAGCGGCAATAACTTGATCATAATCTCTACTAGTCCGGAATTCGCAGGGTTTGACTTCGTAACCCACGGAACCTCGTTATGGTTCTATGCGTGCGGGCCTGGAAATGACGGCGGAGGCACGCTAAATGCCGACACATGGCAATTCGTAGCGGCAACGGTATCATCCGATGTCAACTCGTTAGTCACGTTGTACATTGACGGCGTAGTTGTATCAACCAACCAATATAGCGGTACGCTGGGATCGAAATATGGCATTTCAAACTACTGGGCTATCGGGAGTCCCAATGGGTGCTCCGGAGGTTCCACTTTCAATGGCCTGATATCCAATGTCCAGATCTACAACACCTCCCTCTCGCAGGAGGAGATAACGGCGCTCTACGACGAGGGAATCGGCGGCGCTCCGGTCAGGCTGCAGAACATAGCGGGATGGTGGCCGCTGAACGGCAACGCGGAGGACTACTCCGGAAACAACTACGATGGCACTACTAAAAACGTCACGTACATAAACTCGTGGACGAACGGATACGCTGCCCCGTAGATACATGCCTGATGGCATCAGCCTTATAGCCCTTTTGCGGAAAGAGTAGTATGGAGATGGCATGGAACGGCTCGAGAGCCTCAGGGATGACGACCCGGTAATCTACGGCACGATAAGAGGCGAGCTCAATAGGAGAAGGACCGGCCTCGAGATGATCCCGTCTGAAAACCACTGCAGCCATGCCGTCAGGCAGGCCCTGGGGTCTATCCTCACGGACAAGTACTCCGAGGGATACGCAGGGAAGAGGTATTACGGCGGAAACGAGTTTGTCGACGTAGCAGAGAGGGCTGCCATAGAGAGGGCCAAGGCGCTCTTCGGCGTGCCGCACGCCAACGTGCAGCCATACTCCGGCTCCCCTGCAAACCTTGCCGTATACTTCGCCCTCTGCAAGCCCGGCGACGTGATAATGGGCCAGAGCCTTCCCGACGGCGGGCACCTCACCCACGGATGGAAGGCCAGCGTGACAGGCCAGTTCTTCAAGAGCGTACAGTATCATGTAAGGCCTGATGGATACATCGACATCGACGAGGTAAAGAAGCTTGCCGAGGAAAACAGGCCCAAGCTCATCTGGGTCGGCGCTACAGCATATCCCAGGGGACTTCCGTTCGAAGAGCTAGGAGGGATCGCGGATTCCGTAGGCGCGTATCTTGCGGCCGACATCTCGCATGTAGCTGGCCTCATAGTCGGCGGGGTGCACAGGAGCCCCGTCCCATATGCGCACATAATAACCACCACCACGCACAAGACGCTGCGCGGGCCCAGGGGCGCGCTCATAATGGTAACGGAAAAGGGGATGCAGAAGGATCCCGACCTTGCTGATAAGGTCGACAAGGCTGTCTTCCCCGGGCTCCAGGGCGGGCCGCACGACCACCAGACAGCTGCGATAGCAGTCGCGCTTCTCGAGGCATCGAGGCCCGAGTTCAAGGAGTATGCAGCGCAGATAGTGAAGAACGCAAAGGCGCTTGCCGCGGCTCTCACGGAGAACGGGATAAGGCTGGTCAGCGGCGGGACCGACAACCACCTCCTGCTCATCGACCTCACGCCGTTCGGAAAGGGCAACGGCGTCTTTGTCCAGGAGGCCCTTGACCAGGTCGGGATAACCACCAACAAGAACACGATACCTAATGAACCCGCCTCCCCATTCTACCCGAGCGGGATAAGGCTGGGGACCGCTGCGATAACTACGCGCGGAATGAGGGAGGGTGAGATGAAGTTGATAGGCAGGATGTTCGCAGACGTAATATCAGAAGTGAAAGGCTACCAGCTCCCTGAGGACAAGAAGCAGAGGGGCGAATACCTGAATAAGTTCAGGGCCGAGATAAGCGGCAGCAAGAGGCTTGCAGGGATAAAGGGCGAGGTCATGGCACTCTGCTCCAGGTTCCCCGTCTATCCGGAACTGGAGGTCGAGTAGCACCCATCTATTTTAAATGCTTCTCTGGCATAGAGTATAGGCGTAGATTTTATGGCTGAAGACGCAGCTGATGTGCCCTGGGACGGCCAGACCGATACATTCATCACTAACATAGACAAGACGATCTCGAAGCAGTACGGGATCAGCCTCCGCGACTTCCTTCAGGACCCTGACAAGTTCTCTGACACCAAGGACATACTCGCCAAGGTGGAGAACATACGCGCCGCTGTGGATGAGTACTTCGCCGGGCTGCGCTCCTCGCTCACTGACGAGAGTGCGGCCTTCACCAAGGCCCTTGAGGAGGCCGATGCCCAGTACGCCAAGATGGACGAGGCCATAGCTACCAAGGCCTCGCTCTCGAGAGTGCCGTACATCAAGCCGTTTGACGTGGACTTCAGCCCCGATGCCAAGGAGGAGATAACGATAGACAAGTTCAACAACGCAGCCGACGCCCTGGTAACAAAGCTCATCGGGGTCTCCAGCTATGTCGGAGACCTCTCGTACTCGTACGACAAGTACACCATAGGCTCCTGGATCTTCTCGGGACAGAAGGTGTACGTCGTCTCATGCTATCTGCCTGACAGCATAATAATGGAGATAGACGGGCTTAACGGGAAGGTAGACGAGCTCATCAACTCGGCATACCAGCAGCTGAGGCTCAGCCTCGGGAAATGATCGTGCAGAAGACGATACTGGTCATAACTGGTACTCCGGCCACAGGCAAGACGACGATAGCCCGGAAGGTCGCCAAGCTGGCGGGAAGCACAGTGGTTATACGAGCCAACGACCTGGTCAGGTCCAAACGCCTCTTCTCCTCACTCTCGAAGGACGGCACCATGATAGTCGAGATGTCTAGGCTGAAGCGTGAGATACTGAAGGCCATCAGGTCCAGCAGCGACAGCATAGTTGTCGTCGAGGGTCACCTGCTCTGCGATATCGGCATAGATGGCGCCACTGCGGTAGTGATAAGGGAGCATCTTCGGGTACTGGAGAGGAGAATGAAGAGGCGCGGATACGCCGCGGCGAAGATAAAGAAGAATCTCGTCTCCGAGGCTCTGGATTACTGCGGGGTGAACGCGCGCCGGCACTACACCAGCGTCTTTGAGTTCATGGGCGGCGAGGCCGCGCCAAGGAAGATAGCAGCGCTGGCCAGCGGCGCGAGGATGAAGCAGAACAGCATAGAGCTGCTTGGAGAGCTGACTGGCTTCACGATGCGGAAGGGATGGAACGCATGATGCGCGCCTTCGTCTACCTTGCGCGCGAGTCGCTCCTTCCCCTGTTGCTGTAGTAGACTCTCGGGCCGCTCTGCTCCTCACGGTGCCTCTCAGGCCTGCCTCCGCCCCTCCTTCCGCCGAACCTGTCAGAGCCACCGCCCCGCCCTCCGAATCGCCCACCTCCGCCGCCCCTCTCCCTGAACTCCCTCGCCCCTCCCTTGCCGAAGACCCTGATGTGCTTGAACGGCGTAGGGTCGAGGCCGATCCTCTCCATAGTTATCTTCGCTATATACTCTATGTCCTTAACGTACTCCCTGTCGTTAGGAACGGTTATCGTGAAGGCCCTGCCCGAAGTCTCCATCCTCGCAGACCTGCCGACCCTGTGGACGTAGACGTGCGGGTCGTCAGGTATGTCGAAGTTTATTATGTCAGATATCCCGGCTATGTCTATGCCTCTGGCAGCGACATTGGTCGCTATCAGGAACCTCGCGCCGCCCTTGAACCTCCTGAGGTTCTGCTCCCTCTTCGCCTGGGTGAGACCGCCGTGCATCAGTATGGCGTCGTAGCCCTGACCCGTGAGCGCCTCGTAGATCGCGCTCGCCGCGTACTGCGTCTGTGCGAATATGATCGCCTTCTTCGGGTTGTACTGCTTTATGTACGCCAGCATCGTGGCGAACTTCTGCCAGCCCTCCGTCACCGCATAGAGGTGCCTTATCTTAGTGACCACGAGCTCGTCAGGCGCCCCTATCTTGAGCGTCGTTATGTCGTGCATGTACCTGCGCGCCACCTGCACTATCTTGTCAGGCATCGTGGCCGAGAAGAGCATCGTCTGCTTGTCGTGAGGCGTCTTCGAGAGTATGTACTCTAGGTCCTCTATGAAGCCTATGTCGAGCATCGTGTCGGCCTCGTCGAGCACCAGGAAGCGTATCTTCTCCACGTCCAGAGCGCGCCTCTCGATGAGGTCTATTATCCTGCCCGGAGTGCCTATTATGAGGCTGGGGTTCCTCCTCAGCGCGTCAATCTGCACGTTTATAGAGGCGCCTCCGTAGGCTACCGCGACCCCTCTCCCGTCTATGGAGAGCTTCTTCGCGACCTCGGATATCTGGACGGCGAGCTCCCGCGTAGGCACTATTATCAGCGCCTCGGGGAACCGGCTCGGCCTGCTGAGCTGCCTTATCGGCACGAGGAACGAGGCCGTCTTTCCCGTACCCGTCTTCGCCCTGACTATTATGTCCTTGCCCTGCAGCGCTATCGGTATGACCTGCTCCTGGACGTCTGTGGCGTTTATGAAGTTTATGCGCTTCAGCGCCTCGACTATGGATGGGTTCAGATTCATCTCTGAGAAAGCCTTCAACCTAACACCTTCAAAAGCAAAAGAAGTAGTTTACGATGCTGTCCACGGCCGGAAGCCATGGCAGCCTTCTCTGTTATTACTACTGTTTCTGCTTCTACAGTCTCTGTATGCTTTAGGATGTGACCAAACACCTATTTAAACCTATTTTCGACGTTCGCACATCCCCATATCCGCGCAATGCGGGAGGGGAGGCGCAGGTACAGGGCAGACAGCACACCGAAACTGCAGCGTATGTACGGGCTTATATTCCTTCACTGCGAAGCCCTACCATGGAGCGGAGCATCGGCAGGGACGCTGAGGCATGGCCCAGGTCCAGGATAACTTTTATCTTCCTTACCATGGGCTCCCTCCTTCTCCTCTTCGGCTCTATATACGTGATGAACGAGCTTGCTATCTTCTACGGGATAGGCGCAGGCGCAGCTGTGCAGAGCCTGCACGACAACGCGACGCTCGCCCCTTCCGTGGCCATAGCTGCGGACCAGCTCCAGACGGTGCATCAGGACATACTCGAGGCGTACGTGCTCGTCCTCGTAGCCCTCGGCCTCCTCGCCGGCGCGTTCATGATGCTCGTCAGGCGGGAGAGGCCTGCTGAGCAGTCAAGGTACGTGCCATACCATGCCGCGATGGCTGTCGTCTACACCCTCCTCCTCTACCTCATCGTCTCAGGCCCATACACCACCATACAGAACATATACATGTACCTCACCTACTCCGGCATCGCTGTCTGCCTTGGCTGCGACGTCTTCCTCGAGTACACGAACAGGACGCGCCTCCGCTCCAGGGCGCCGGGCCTCAGGCGCACGATGGCGATGGACCCGTCGAGGCCCCTCTCTAACATGCTCAGCCTCAGGGAGGAGCTCTTCTCGAGGCTCACGGGCCAGGTCGGGATAATCGACAGGCACTTCAACTCCACCGCGCTCGAGAACCTCCACAGGCTCGTCTCCGGAGCCCCGCACGGCTTCACCAGGATAACGATACTTACATCCAGCGCCATGCTGGGCTCTGACATCCTCGGCGCAGTCTCGGACTTCAGGAGCGAGATGGCTCAGGATGGGGTCGCCATCGAGGTCAGGCTGATGGACAGCAAGGATGCCGAGGAGCAGCACGAGCGCATCCTGCTCGACGACAGGATCGCATACAAGATACCCCCGTTCAACATAATAAACAAGAAGAGCGAGCACATCACTACTATAAGCCACGACCAGGCTGCGAGGAGGTTCGGCCACCTCTACGGGAGGGCGACGAAACTCGAGAACTATCTGGAGAAGCAGGCACGCACCGGAGCCGCACAGCCCTGACATCGGCGCACTGCGACGCCTGCTCAAGGCCGCTCCATGGCCCTCTGTTGCCTACCGCGCAGGCTCACCGTCTCCGTACTGTGCGTCTCCTCCGCCCCCTTATGGCAAAGGCGTCGAGTATCCTGTCGTAATGAGAGAGGAGGAGGATCGCGACAAAGACCGTTATCGAGAGGATCACTATCGCGGTAAGCACATAGTTCAGGATGAAGATGAACCCTACCGTAGAGTTCCTGCCGATGTTCAGCGAGACCAGCGTCGCTATAGAGATGCAGATGTCTACCACTAGCGAGGCGTAGGCAATCCTGCCAAGCCACCTCTTGAGCCGCTCCACCCTCTTTATCGAGTTGAAGTCCATTCCCCCACTGGCAGCACAGATAAGCTGGAGATCAGATCGGGTTAGGCCTGAACCGCTCCCTCACTTCCTGCATCTCCGTGTTTATCAGCTTCTTCCACGCGCCGAACTCCTCAGTGCTTGGATACCTAGAGTAGAGCTCGTTCATCCTCTTCATCTTGGCTACGGTGAAGAGCAGGTTCCTGAAGGCGTTTATGTTGGAGATACCGCTCAGCACCTTGCCGAACGTGTTGGCGATAGAGAGCTTGGGGATCCTGCCGTAGCTTATGTCCTCTGCCTCCGCCTTTGTGAGGAAGTGGCTCATGCCGTAGTTAAGGAGGTCGTTGTTGAGCGACTGAAGATAGACCCTGAACGCCTCGAGCGCCGCGGTCTTCTTCCCGTAGAGCTCGTTATACCTGACATTGTACTTCCAGAGGAAGCCCAGGCTCGTGTCCTTCGCGGCTATGGCGTCGCCCGCCACCTCTCCGGCAATAACCCCGGCCACCATCGCCGGCCCTATCCCGCCCGCGCTGATCGGGTTCGGCATAGCCATGCTGTCCCCTGCGCCCATGTATCCGGGGAAGACAAGGCTGTCGAACTGCCTCTTAACCGTCACGGACCAGTAGCCCTTGCCGTTCCCGTCCGACGGGTCTATCTCGAAGCTCTTTATCTCGGGGTTCCACTTGACGTACTCGTCGATGAGCGAGTGCAGTGTGTCCTTCTTGCCAAGCTTCTCGTTCCTTATCTCGAGGCTCTTCTTCTCGACGCCGAGCCCTATGTTTATCCTGCTCCCGGTCTTCGGAAAGACCCATCCGTAGCCGCCTGGCGCAAGCACCTGGTTGAGGTGTATGAGCGCATTCTTCGGGTCGTAATAGTTGACGTCGCCGCCGTCGTGCTTGAACCTCATTATGTACCTTCCCGTCGACTCTATGTCATCAGTGCTTATCGTCCTCTCTATGTACCCGTTCTCGGGAAGCTTCCTCCTCAGCATGGACGCTATGCCCAGCGTGTCTATGACGAGCTTGGCGCGTATCTTTATCTGCTCCCTCTTCTCGTCCCTGCCGTAGATCCCCACTACCCTGCCCTCCTCGACTATCGGCCCCTCGACCTCGTAGTGCGTCCTATACTCCGCGCCGCTCTTTACCGCCACTCCTGCAAAGTACGCGGCCGCCTTCGGCCTGTCGAGGCTGTACCCCTCACCCTCGAACGGGAACCTGTTCTTCATGTCAGGGCTCAGCACCTGCACCCCCTCCACCTTGAGGTCAAGCACCGGGCTGGAGAGCTTTATCCCTGTCTCGCTCTCGATGAAGTCTATGTGGCTCTTTGCCACCGCATCGCCGCAGACCCATCCCCAGTTCGTCTTCTTCCCTACCTCCCTCTGGTCGTTCCTGTCAAGAAGCAGGACCTTCGCCCCCTTCTTCGCCGCGGCAGTGGCTGCAAGAGAGCCGGCCATGCCCGCTCCTGCGACGATAATATCGAATTCCTCCAAGGGATCACCTGCGACTAGACAAAGGCGCGCCTACTTTATGACGACTATCGGTATAACGCCCTCGTCGAACTCTATCTCCGCCAGGGCGAGCGGGTCGGAGACGCCTGAGGGCACCTTTATCAGAGGCGGGGCTCCGTATGCGAGCTGAAGCGCCCTGGCACCTATGATCCTTGCCGTCTCATATCTGGTATACTCCATGAAAACACGAGGCAGAGACCCTCATCTACGGCCTGGTCCCGGCCATTACTATATGCGCACATAGGATTTTAAGCCTTTCGAGGAGTGCGCTCCTCTGGTGGACTGCTCCTCGCCGAACCAGCTGCGCCGATGTCCTACTGCGTGACTATGGTGCACGAGTCCTTCTCGACTATCATCTCCTTCTCAGCCTGCGCTACCATCCCGTTCCTCCTCTCCGCCAACACGGGGAACGGCTCCAGCGCCTCTGCGCCAGCCAGCTCTATTATCGCCTTCCTTATCGCGAACTCGCTCACGCCCTTCATCGACCTGTGCAGCCACCTCGCCGCGAACGGGTACGTCAGGTAGTTCTCGTCTATGAACGCTGCCACGGCGCGGGTCTCGCCTGACCTGACAGCCGCGCGGCCAACCTTCTGGAAGATCTCCACGGTCTCCCCCTCCCTCACGTAGCCCTCTCCGTCAGTGACGAAGGGCTCTATCGCTATCACCTGCCCCTCCTCCAGCTCCGTCGTGTCGCCATTGTCGAAGTTCGGTATGAAGACGCTCGCATGCAGGTCGTGCCTCTCCACCCCGTGGCCGCCGAGGTTCCTTATCGGCACGACGCCGTGCCCAGCAGCTACCTTCGCTATCTCGGCGCCGATCTCGCAGACCTGCCGGCCCGCGCGCACCATGCCTATAGCAGCCTCCAGCGCCGCCTGAGCGGCATCGACCAGGCCCGAGTGGCTGCCTGAGAGGTCGACGGTGAGGGCGCAGTCGCCGAGGTACCTGCCCTTCCTCGCCCCTACGTCGAGCTTGACTATCCCGTTCTCAGGTATCACAGAGGCATCGTCGAAAGAGGGCGTGTAGTGCGCGGCATTCCCGTTGACGGAGATGTTGACCGGGAAGGCCATCTCCATCCCCATGCCAAGGATGTGCGCCTCGACGCTCTCCGCGATTTCGAGCATCGACGCGCCGGGCTTTATGAGCCCCTTCCCATACGCAAGCGCAGCGTATGACGCCTTACCTGCCTCCTTCAGCGCCTCGTAGTCGTACTCCTCCTCTTCGCCTTCCTCGCCATCGCCAAGCTCGTCTCTCTCCATCTCACAACCTCCTCTGCGACCCGCCCTCGGCAAGCTCCTCGCCGCTGAACCCCAGCTCCTTGAGTATCTTCAAAGTGGCAGGCAGCACCTGGTGCTTTATGTAGTAGTCAGGGTCGTAGTCCTTCGCGAAGTCCTCGAGCACCGCCTTCTCCGAGATCGAGCCGCCGTGCTTCGTGATTATGTATCCTATCGTCGCGCCCTCCACCTGCGCCTTCGTCCTGAGCCCCTCGCTGACGGCCTTCTTCGCCGCGGCGAGCTCAGGTGACTTCGAGTCGTAGCTGTCCAGCCCCTTCCTCAGCTGCGTGTATATTATGAGGTCCTTCAGCTCGGTCCTGCCCTCCCTGAGGCTCGCTATCACCTCCTTGACCACGGCCACGGCCTTCTCCCT
>JASHXR010000009.1 GCA_030043435.1 Microcaldota archaeon | reverse complement strand
ACGATACCGGTAAGGGATGGGATGATGATGTTGGGCACGTGGCAGACGGTCTTCTTCGTGGAGCTTGACGGAGCAAGGCCGGAGCGGAAGGTAGTGGTGCAGGTGATCGGTGAATGAAGGATGAGGACAGGGCTTTCTTTGCCGACTGGGACAGCCTCGAGAAGGAGAGGTACTGCGTCTTCAAGTACTACTTCGAGACCCCGTTTGACATCGAGGAGACTGCGGCCCACCTATGCAGGGAGCAGAGCACGGCACTGTGGAAGAGAGTAGGTGTTGACGAGGATTTCAGGCCGCTCTATGGGGCCAAGGTCATAGAGATAAAGAGGATAGGAGAGCTGAAGAGGCCAAGCATAGAGGCGCCTCATGCGAGAGGCAGGTCCTACAGTCAAGTCATAGTCAGGATAGCGCATCCGCACGTAAACTTCGGTCCGAGGGTGCCAAATCTGATAACAGCGGCTTGCGGGGAGGGCGCCTTCTTCACCCCTGGAATAAACGCGATAAAGCTGCTTGACATCGAGTTCCCGAAGAGCTATCTGGCGCGCTTCGAGGGTCCGCGCTTCGGCATGCATGGGATAAGGAAGACGCTAGGCGTGTATGACAGGCCCCTGGTGATAGGGGTGGTCAAGCCGAACGTGGGACTGAAGCCCAAGGAGTTCGCCGAGCTGGCCTACAAGGCCTATCTAGGTGGCATAGACGGGACAAAGGACGATGAGATGCTCTCCGACGTCGCCTATAGCCCCACCAGGGAGAGGGTGGCTGCGGTGATAGAGAAGATGCACAAGGCCGAGGACAAGACTGGAGAGAAGAAGCTTTTCATCGCCAACATCACCGACGAGGTCGATAGGATATTAGAGCTTCACGACATGGTCGTCGGGCTTGGAGGGAACGGGGTGATGCTCAACGCCATGACGGTAGGGCTCTCGGCTGCGAGGATGCTCTCGAAGAGGGCCAAGGTCCCAGTCTTCTCCCATTTCGACTTCATAGCCCCTTATACAAGGCACCCGTATTTCGGCCTGACGACACAGGTGGTGACTAAGCTGCAGCGCCTCAGCGGGTTCGACGGCATAATAATGCCGGGCTTAGGGGACAGGATGAACACGACACAGCAGGAGGTCAAGGATAACGTCGACCTCTGCCTTGCGCCATGGTCTGATATAAAGGAGACGCTGCCGGTTCCCGGAGGAAGCGACTGGGCAGGCAGCCTCTTGACGATGTACAGGACCCTCGGCACAAAGGACTTCTCCATGGTGCCGGGAAGGGGGGTGTTCGGGCATCCGGCAGGGCCAGAGGGCGGAGCGAGGAGCATCAGGCAGGCATGGGAGGCGATAGAGAGGGGCGTTGCCATCGAGCAGTACGCCAAGACGCATGTGGAGCTGAGGCAGGCCATAGAGGCGTTTGGGAAGGCGTAGGTCAGTGGCTGAGTATCGCTCCGTCAAGCGCACTGCCGCATGAGCATCCGCGCCTCTCAGGTATCTCTGGTATGAGCTCCAGCAGGAGCCTCTTGGCGTTCTCTATGTTCCTATTAAATATCTTACCGACCTCTGCGGCGCTGACCGGGGCTATCTCGCTCCTGCCCTCGAGCCCTACATCGTAATCTGTGACGAGCCCGATCCCCAGGTAGCAGATGGACTGCTCCCTTGCAAGGGCCACTTCAGGATACTGCGTCATGTTTATCAGATCGAACCCCTGCCTGCTGAAGAACATCGACTCCGCCCTTGTGGAGAACCGCGGCCCGTTTATCACGACTATTGTGCCGTCCCCGTGTACCTTTATGCCCAGCCTCTCCGCAGTCCCGACTCCGAGGGCGCGCAGCTCGCCGCAGTACGGATCCGCAGAGCTTATATGCGCGACCACATCCTTGTCGAAGAAGGTGTCCTTCCTGCCGTGCGTCATGTTCACATACTGGTCGAAGAACGCGAACTCGCCAGGCTTGAAGCCCGGATTCAGTGAGCCTACGGCGTTGGTCGCTATTATCCTCTTGACCCCGAGCCCTTTCAGCGCTGCGATGTTGGCCCTGTAAGGCACATTCTGTGGAGGTATCCTGTGCCTTGCGCCGTGCCTGGAGAGGAACGCGACCCCCCTGCCCTTGATCGTGCCTATCGTGATAGGATCGCTCGGCTTTCCGTATTCGGTGTCTGGATTAACTGTCTCTGCGCCCTCCAGGAGCGAGTAGAACCCCGACCCACCGATAACACCTATCTCTGCCTTCATCTAGCACGCCCCTGCCTCTTTAAGAACGCATCTACCTCGCTTCTCCTCGGGAACGAGGTGGTCGCGCCGACCTTCTGCACGCTCAGCGCAGCAGCGGCGTTGGCAAACTCAAGGGCGCTCTTGAATTGCCTGCCCTCCAGGAGCCCTGTCGCGAATGCCCCGAGGAAGCAGTCGCCAGCGCCTGTAGCGTCGGCGAACCTGACCTTTATGCCGTCCACTGCCGTAAGCCTGTCGCCTATCACCCCTATGGCTCCCCTGTCTGCGAGTGTCGCGATTACGACCTGGTCGCGCCTGGCCCTGAGCTTTTTCACCCTCCTCAGCACCGTGCCAGGGTCCATCTGCAGGTCCTTGTGCTGTGCCATCGCGTATTCCTTCTCGCCTGTCCTGAAGGCAAGCTCGACCTCGTTTAGGACTATGTAGTCCGAGAGCCGCATGACCCTCTCGGTCACATCGTAGTTTGGAAAGAGGTTTATCATGGTCCTGGCCCCGGCCCTCTTCGCCCTCTCGAAGACGTGGGCTATGAGCTCCTGTGGTATGGTGAGCTGCGAGATCACTATGTCGGAGGGGGAGAATTCGAGATAGGGCAGGTCGGTAACCTTGGCCTTGAGGTTGCTCCCCGGCAGCACCACATGCCGCTCCACCTTACCCGTCATCAGGAAGAGCACAGATCCGCTGTGCGCGCCTTTCAGCGCCCTGATGTCGTCAGTGCCGACGTCCTCGTCATGCAGGAACCAGAGCAGCTCCTTGCCTATCCCGTCATCGCCTACGAAGCCTACCAGTTGTACGTAGCCATTGAGCCTCGTGGCGGCAACGGCCTGGTTAAGGCCGTTGCCTCCCGGGATGAACCTGAGGGCGCTTCCGTAGACATACTCGCCTACGCCGGGCACCGCGTCGGCTTCGACAACTATGTCCATGTTTATGTTCCCTACCACCACTATCCTCTTCTTACTTGCCATAGCAGCCAACCCTTACCTTTTCTCCCTCTTCTCGGCCCGCTCAGCCTTTGCCGCCTTCTGTTTCATGGACCTCCTCCTGAGCAGCAGCGCCGCGACCACCACCACTATCACAGCTATCACGGCGTAGCCCTCGAGGCCAGACGCGCCTGAGGAGCTGACCACAGGGACGTAGTAGTTGCTCGATGACGAGTACTGCTGGTTCGTAAGGCCGTTAGGCTGCGTCCACTGCTCGTAGAGCGTAGCAGGGTAAGTCCCCGGCTGGCCCTGCGATTCCACGTCCACGTAGAAGGTCAGGTTCGCGCTCTGCCCTGGCGTGAGCGCGTTCAGGTATTGGCTCGTGCTGACCGGCGCTACAGGGTATATGGTCTCAAGGCTGAAGGTCACGTGCTCGGCAGGTGCATTGCCCGTGTTCTTTATCTGCAGCGTTACTGGCACGTACGTCTGCCCCGGCTGGAGCGTGCCGTATATGCCTGTGATGTTGAACTGCGCCGCAGCCTGCAGCTCTATCCCCAGGTACTCCGTCGCGTTATGCTGGTTAGCATAGTTGGCGTCGTAATATGTCAGATGGACAGGCAGGGAGTAGCTTGTCATGTTGTCGTCCTTGTCGGCAGACACGAGTACGGTCTCTGTGGCCTGGCCGCCAGGGGCTATGCTCCCTATGAAGAGCCCCGAGGCGGAGTTGCCTACCGTAAGTCCGTCGGTAGACTCCAGGGAGACGGTGACGTTCTTCGCGGTGCCTGTGCCTGTGTTCTGCAGCGAGAGCGTCAGCGTCTGGTTCGAGCCTGGATAGAGGGTCTGCGGGCTTGCGCCTGAGATCGACGCCACTATGTCAGGATTGGAGACGAGCACAGTAAGTGGCACCATCTCGTTTACCGAGGTGGTAACGCCGTTCTCAGACTGGTACCGTATAAGCACGGGCAGGCTCTGGTTTCCCGACGCCGC
>JASHXR010000056.1 GCA_030043435.1 Microcaldota archaeon | reverse complement strand
CAGGACGCAGGTCCCGCACCGCCTGCCCGGCCCTCCACATCTCAGACTCCTTCATAGCGTCGAGCCTGGCCTGCAGGGCTGCCGAGAAGCCAGGCTCCTTGGACTCAGTGAGCACTACCTCTGCCTCCTTCCCGGATTCGACGGAGTCGTATAGCGCCTCATAGAGAGGGCGCACCGTGTCCCTGAACCTCGGCGCCCATCTGAGCGCGCCTATCCGCGCCGTCTCGCTGCAGTTGGCGAACATGAAGTCCATGCCCTTCGCGCCTACCAGGCCTATCAGGCCCTGGGTCAGCTCCTCCACCGTCTCGTTAAACGCCTCGCTAGGGCTGTGGCCCCTCCCCCTCAGGGTCAGGTACTGCGCCTCCATAACGCCAGCGAGCGCTCCTACAAGTATGCCGCGCTCTCCGACCAGGTCGCTTATCGCCTCCCTCTCTATAGTGGTCGGGAAGAGGTAGCCTGCGCCTATCGCTATCCCCAGCGCGACGGCGCGCTCCCTGGCCCTTCCGGTAAAGTCCTGGTAGACTGCGAACGAGCAGTTCACGCCCTTCCCGTCCATGAAGAGCGTGCGCACCGCAGCCCCTGGACCTTTCGGCGCGACAAGCACCACGTCGACGTTCTCCGGCGGTACTACCCCTGTCTGGTCCCTGAAGGTGACCGAGAAGCCGTGCGAGAAGTAGAGCGCGTCGCCCTCCTTCAGCGCAGCCTTGACCGCAGGCCAGCTCTCCTTCTGCCCTGCATCGGTGAGGAGGTACTGCACCACCGTCGCCCTCCTCGTCGCCTCTTCGAGCGGGAAGAGGTCCCTTCCGGCCACCCATCCGTCCTCGACAGCCTTCTCGAACGACCTGCCCTCGCGCTGCCCTACTATCACGTTGAAGCCGTTGTCGCGCATATTCAGCGCCTGGGCCCTTCCCTGTATCCCATATCCGAGCACTGCTATCGTCTCGCCCTTGAGTACGTCCCTTGCGCGCTCCAGCGTGAACTCCTCCCTCGTCACTATGTGCTCAACCACTCCTCCAAAGTCCATATCCGCCATCAGCTCACCTTCTCTCCATGGTCAGTACGTATGCGCTGCAAAGCTTCTTTTAGGTTCTGTACAACGAGGCCGATGGGCCCAATGGCAGCTCGTGCGTCTATAAAAGCAACGACTCTCCTGCAGTAAACCGCCTGTAATGGCACGGCATGAGACGCTCAAAGCGCAGGGCAGGACAAGCAGATGCCCCTGATATGCGTCATCTGCACAGCGCCTTCAGACATTAGTGGCCAGCCTCTCCTTCAACCGCTCTATCACCGAGACGTCGGTCGGGTCTGCCTTGCGGCAGAGCGCGAGATGGTAGCTGACGTAGTCGCCCTTGTGGACCAGGTCCATCACCCGCGAGAACCGCGAGGAGCCCTCGGCCTTGACCATCCTGAACTCAGTGCCGGTTATCTCCCTGGTTATCCCTATCCTCCTCTCGACGCTCCTGTTATGCCCGTCGGTGAACGAGATGAAGTAGAACTCCCCCTTCCTGTACGTGCCTCCGAGTGCCATAGTCTCATTGTGGTTCAGCTCGGGGAAGGAGTTGGCGCAGGCCAGTACCTTCGCGTTCTCGTTGAACTGGCTCTTCCACCTGTATGCCACAGCCTTGTAAGGGTGTATGCCGTAGACTATCGGTATGCGCTCTCCGGAGCAGATCTCGCGCGCCATCCTCTCCTCATCGCCGTTCTCCCTGTCCTTCCTGTCGAGCAGGGCATAGGCCTCGCCTATCTCCTTCTCGCCTGCAGCTCCGAACGACCTCACCAGGGGCATCAGCATGTAGCCGAGGGCAGACCTCGGCTGCAGCCCTCCAGGCACAGTTATCGACTGGTCGGCGAACTCCTGCAGCTTTCTGCCTGAGGAGATGGCCACTGTGCTGGCGCCCTTGGACTTGGCCGAGATGAGAGACGAGATTGTCTCCTCGGTCTTGCCCGAGTAGCTTATCGCGATGCAGAGGGTCTCCTTGGACGCGAACTCCGGCACGGTGTAGTCGTCTACCACAGTTATCTGCAACTCAGAGTAGAGCTCCGAGAAGATCCTCCCCACCACTCCGGACCCGCCCATCCCTGCAATGACCACGTTGCGCGTGGAGCGCGGTATCTCGAACCCCTTGTCGAATCCCAGTTGCTCCTTCAGCGAGCGCAGCTCCTCTGCAAACTCCACCACTCACCACTCCCCTTGCCTCAGCGAGACATTGCGCTAAGGGTATTTATTCCCATCCTATTACGTTCGGTCGGCCGGTAACGCCTCTCTATCGCCGTACGAGGAGAAGGGCCGGCTGCGAATTGTGCCATGCCTTGCCGCGCAGCGCCAAGGTCACGGAGGACTGAGCAGGTGCGACGGCACCGCCACGTAACCTATATATACTGCGAGCAGGCTGGCCCCGAGCAGTGCAAGCCAGAACAGCGCTACAGCCAGCGCCGCCCATCTGCTCCTCTGCAGCGCAGGGAACCTGTCCACCGCGAGCGCGACAGGGTACGAGAGTATGCCAGCGCTGCCGTACAGGGCGTACATGCCCAGAAGCGCCAGCGGCGCCTCGGTCAGCCCGGCGTTGTATCCTGCCACTCCGTATAGTATTGCCATCGCGCCGAGCATGAGGCCCAGGAAGCCCACGTATTCGAGCTTCAGGTCGGCCCTTACCGTGAGGCAGAAGGAGACTAGGAGCACCCCGAACAGGACCAGCGGGTCGTAGAAGAGGATGTTGTAGCTGCCTGGCAGAGGCCATGAGAACTGGCCCCAGAGCCCTGTCACCAGCATGAAGGTGCCGAGCACAGCCAGCGGCACGCATGCTGCCTTGAGGCACTCCCTGGGGTTCTTCTTCCCTCTCCGCGCCGCGCGGTACACCGAGACTGTGGAGTAGAGCAGGAGGAGCCCGGAGAAGCCTATCACGAAGAGCGCGCATGCGACGTTGTCTATGAATGTCATGCTCTAACCCTCGAAGCAAGTCCTTTTATACCCATCTACCGCGCAGCCCATCTAGAAGATGCTGAAGATGCAGAGCTTGCTTCCTTACGCTCACTTACAAATTCAAGTGCATTTAAAGGCTTGGATGTTGTGGACTCGGAAAGAGCCATTAGCATGTATGGCATAAATCCTGCGATATTGGACTTTCTATGGAGAAAAGAATAGGGCCTATAGTATCTCCTTAAGAGAGGATAGGTTTTCTATAGTATACGTCGGAGTGCCAGTCGAAGTATCAGGAAGCTCATTTGCAAATTTCCCATTACGATACCATATCGTTATGGCGCCATGTTTATTGCCCCAAGCAATACCTTTTTGTACTCTGTCATCTACAAATGCCGCTTCTATAGGTTTGAGTCCAAATCGCTCTAGAGTTTCAATGAAAAGATGGTCTTTCTGTGTTTCATCAAAGAGCATTGATGAAAAATATCTGTCAAAACCAGAAGCTTTTA
>JASHXR010000055.1 GCA_030043435.1 Microcaldota archaeon | reverse complement strand
TACTCGTAGGCTATGGTCGAGGCGCCGTACGTCGCAGCCCCGCCGAAGCAGACGATGGTGGCGTTAGGGTCGTGTGCCCTTATTATGAGCGCGGCACTCTTTATGAGGTTGAAGTAGTCCAGTGCGCTGCCATTCTGGTAGCCGTCGATGAACACGCTCACCAGCGGCTCGTTCCATATCTCCCACGAATGTACCTGGGGATAGTCGGCGACAGCCTGGGAGACGCTGGCGTTCCAGTCGGCAAGCGTCCAGTTGCATCCCGATGCGCATCCGGTGCCCATCGGCTGCGCGCCAACCGTCTCGTAGTCGAGTATGCCGAGCCAGGTGGCGCCCTCTTCCGAGGTGTTGGAGATATAGCCGATCTCGCTCGGCTCCAGGCTTATGTCGGTCCTGAAGCAGGTTATCCCGTTGTCTATGGCCATCTGCATGGCGGTAAGGTTCGTGGCTGAGTTGAGGCAGAGCTCGGGTCTCGACGCCGTGGTTGCGGAGACGCCTCCCCCGGAGTTAGACGAGGATGCACTGGACGCCGCTTGGCTGCCGTATAAGAGATAATACGAGGAGGCCGAGACTGCTACTATGACTGCTACTGCGAGCGCAAGTACAACGTATCTGCGGTCCATGAAAAGCCCTCAGCCCTCCTGCGCGCCCAGGGCGGGGCGACTCACTTGCCTGTCGAGCGCTCCTTGACGCGGTCGAGCAGGTAGGAGTACCTCTGCGCCTTGGTCTCGAGGCTCCGTCTCCTCGATGTTGTCTTCGCGACACGCCTCTTCAGCGAGGTGATCCTCGACCTCCTGAAGAAGCGCAGTATGCCAGAGCTCTGCTCGATGAGGGTAGATGTGGCCCTGTTCGACGCCTCCTCCTCCCGCGCGGCCCTGACCAGGTACGCGGCGCGCTTCCCCTCAAGCTCCTTGACGAGCAGGGAGGTGTAGCGCGCTGCTGAGCGCCTGTCCCTCGCCTTCCTCGGCAGGCCTAGCATTATCAGGTTGGTAAGCTCCTGGCCCAGCAGGCTGCCGTACCCGAGCGCGAACGCCTCGAGGTGGGCCAGGTAACCCCTCAACTCCTCAGCATTCATGTTGGCAGCATTGGCTACTATGATGGGCATGGATGCGATCTCGTAGTCGTAGGCGTTGTTGAGGAGCAGGCGCATCCTCGACGCGTGCTCGTCGAGGCTGAACGCGGTCTCCTTGGCCGCGCTGCCTGTTGCGAGCGAGTCCTTCCACGACGCCCTTATGACGCTCTTGAGTATGTTGTCCTCGAAGGTTGACGCCTCTGCAGCTGCGTGCGGCTGAGGCGTGCGTACCTGCGGAACTGGCGCCCTGTTCCTGACAGACGTTGGGACGGCCATCGTAATCGCCTATAGGGAGAGGAAGGACATCGACTCCTTCCTGTCCAGCTTGAAGAGGCCGTGCCTGCCGAAGTCGGCGAGGGCGCCGCTGGCGAGGTTCGAGGCCGCTGGTTCGGCGTAGCCTACGGTACGCCTTATGCTACCGCTGTCGAACTCGTCGCCCTTGAGAAGGCTGCCTATATGCAAGAGCTCGCACCGCACCGCACCACCACCCGATATCCATTGCAGCGACCTGGTGCCCTCAGCCCCTGTGCCCGAATACCTGGCGCTCACGCCATCACCCGTATCCTCTACGGTTATGCTGAACGCGCCCCTGAGCCGAACCGTGTCGCCTTTATGCAGTACCCTTGCATCTGAAGCATTTATAAAGAGTTCCCCATCCGCCTTGTATCCGCTGTAATCCCAGGCAGCGCCTTCCGCACCATTGATGCGGAGCGGCACAGGCTCCTCTACCAGCTCTATGCGCGCTGCACCATTGCCGACGATGTTGCGGTTGAGCCTGAGCAGCTCGTCCATCGAGGCTACTGATTCAGATTTAGAGATTCCCGACGAGAGCGCAAACTCGCGTATCGCGGCTGGGGCCATCCCCCTCCTCCTGAGCGAGGCTATCGTCACCAGGCGCGGGTCGTCCCAGCCCTCGACAAGGCCCTTTGCCACAAGCTCGCGTATCCTCCTCTTCGAGGTCATGTTCCCCGATATCTCCAGCCTGGAGATGCTGGTTATCCTCGGCTTCCTGAGCGAGAGGATGGAGAGGAGGAGCAGGTGCACCTCGTCCCTCATCTCGTACTCCTTGCTGCGCACCGTGTCGGTCACACCGTTCACCGAGTCCATGACCGGAGTGCAGAAGTCGTATGTGGGCCATGCCACGTACCTCTCGCCCTGCCTGTAGTGGCGCGCCCGCTTGAGCCTGAATAGGGTAGGGTCGCGCATCGCGCCGTTGGCCGAGGAGATCTCGGCGTTGAGGCGCAGCACCGCGTCGCCGTCGGCGAATCCGCCGTCGAGCATGCGCTTCCAGAGCTCAGCATTCCTCTCCGCAGATTGCGCCTTGTGGCTGCACGGCTCTCCCCTCTTCCTTTTCTCCCGGATCTCGTCTGTGGCGCAGGTGCAGACGTACGCCCCTTCCTTCCGTATCGCATCTGAGGCGTAGCCGTAGAGCAGCTCCATGTTGTCGCTGGCGTAGTACTCGCCGTCGAAGCCGATGTTGAGCCACTTGAGGTCAGCCTTGATCGCATCGACGAACTCCTGCCTCTCGTTCTCTGGGTTCGTGTCGTCGAAGTAGAGCATCAGCCTGCCGCTGTACTGCCTCCTCAGCTCGTCCTCTATGAAGGCTGGCTTCGCATGCCCGATATGCATGTATCCGCCAGGCTCGGGGGGGAACCTGGTTACGAATGAGAGCCGCTCTGCGCCCTCGATGCGGAAGGAGTGCCTGGCTGACCTCTCGGACCTCTCAGCGTCGGCCCTGGCGAACTCGTCCTCGTACCTAAGACATTCCTTCTCCAGCTCGGCCTTGGGGAGCGAGTTGACCTCCGAGACTATGGCTCCTACGGCCTTTGAGAGAGA
>JASHXR010000054.1 GCA_030043435.1 Microcaldota archaeon | reverse complement strand
GGGGCATGAAGCAGAGGGTAGGCATAGCGCGCGCGATAGCGTCAGAGCCGCAGGTGCTGCTGATGGACGAGCCCTTCTCTTCCCTCGACGAGCTCACCGCCAACGCGATGAGGTCCGACATAACGCACATGCTCGAGAACAAGGACATCTCCGTAAATTCGGTCATAATGGTCACGCACAACGTGGAGGAGGCCGTCGAGCTCTCTGACAGGGTCGTGGTCCTCTCCAACAAGCCGTCTCACGTCAAGGGCATCGTCAGAGTGTCCATGCCCAAGCCCAGGAACAAGCGCTCCAGGGAGTTCAACCGCGTAGTGGACGAGATCTACGCCAAGCTCGCGCAGTGACTACTTCTTGTGGTCTGCGGCTCCCAGGCTCCAGATGTCGCGCTCGGAGTCGTAGTAGAGGAGCTTCGACCTCACCCCCAGCCTGAGGAACATCCTCTTCATCAGCGCGTCGTTGAGCTCCTTCTCCCCGTGCAGGTAGATGCCCGAAGACTTCAGTCCCGAGAAGAGCGCCTCGCTGGACAGCTCCTTCTCGTTCTTCAGCATCTCCAGCGCGCTCGCAAAAGGCTCTATGCCCACCAGCTTCTGCTTTATGAGCTTGAGCGAGTTGTTGAACGTCACCTTCCTTCCCTGCGCCGTTATCCTTATCTCAGAGCCCTCTACCGTAGCGAATCCGAGCACCTTGCACGCCTCGACCAGCGGCAGGAGGTCGTCTATGTGCTCCTCGGTCTCGTCGGCGAGGCGCGAGAGCTCTATCGCCCCGTCGTTCTGCTTCAGGATGGACAGCACAGCCCGTATCTTGCTCGTCTCAGTCACAAGCGGAAAAATCTGGACCATACCCCTACCACCCAATATTATTGTAAGATAAAGCTTTTAACCATGACCCAAGCGCTGCATTTGGCGCAAAGCTTAAAAAGAGGCATGTTGCAACCGCTGCGCGAGGGTGTGCGCCGCAGCGCCTTACCGTCACTCGCCATGCCTTCCCAAAGCGCAGCAGATATATATCCTTGCCGCATGAAACATCTATCCGCAGTGTGCGCCGCGCCAGGCGCGCCGCAGCGCCCTCCGCTATGGTGATTAGATGGTCGAGAAAGGATACCTGACGCTCGGTACTAACGTAATACCTGAGAGCTACTCCATAACATTCGAGACCGACATCAAGACATTCAGGTTCACTGGCAGCGAGGAGATTTTGGCAAGGGTAAGGAAGCCGACGTCGAGCATACGCCTCAACGCCCGCGACCTCAAGATACTCGGCGCAGAGGTCGAGGCCGCAGGGACTATCCGCGCCGCAAGGGTCGGCATCTCTAGAAAGAGGAAGGAGATAACGCTCGGCCTTGGGGAGAAGGTCTCGGGCAGGGTCGCGATACGGATCAGGTTCTCAGGGGTCAACAACGAGAAGATGGACGGCTTCTACAGGAGCAGGTACGTGTCAGGCAAGAAGGAGGGCAGCATTCTCTCGTCCCAGTTCGAGGCCGCAGACGCCCGCGCAGCATTCCCCTGCTTCGACGAGCCATCATTCAAGGCCACCTTCTCCATCTCCATAATAGCAGACGAGGGCCTCGAGGCGGTATCGAACATGCCTGTTAAGAGGATAACCGCAGCAGGCAAGTCCAGGATGCGGTTCGACTTCCAGACCACGCCCAGGATGTCCACATATCTCGTCTACCTCGGCGTGGGAAGGTTCGAGAGCGTGACAGGCTCCATCGGCAGGCTGAAGCTCAGGGTGCTTACCGTCCCTGGCAAGCGCAGCCTTGCGCACCTCCCGCTCAGGTACGCAAAGGAGTTCATCAAGTTCTTCGAGTCTTACTTCGGGATCAGGTACCCGCTGCCCAAGCTGGACCTTATCGCCGTGCCGGACTTCAGCGCCGGCGCCATGGAGAACTGGGGCGCGATGACCTTCCGTGAGATAGCTCTCCTCGGCGACGAGAAGGCCACTCCCATCGCGATGCGACAGCAGATAGCGGAGACCGTGGCCCACGAGATAGCCCACCAGTGGTTCGGAGACCTCGTGACCATGAGGTGGTGGGACGACACATGGCTGAACGAGTCATTCGCGACCTTCATGGCCAACAAGGCTCTCGATGCCGTCTACCCTGAATGGGAGATGAAGAAGCAGTACCTCGACGACGTCATCTCGACGGCGTTCTCGGCAGACGCGCTGAGGTCGACCCATCCGGTGAGCGTACACGTAAGCACGCCGGAGGAGATCGACCAGCTCTTCGACGCGATAAGCTACGAGAAGGGCGGCACAGTGCTCCACATGCTCGAGACCTACGTCGGCAAGGAGCCGTTCAGGAAGGGGCTGCACCTCTACCTCAAGAGGCATGCGTACTCCAACGCGACTAAGTATGACCTCTGGTCTGCCATCTCGCGCGCATCTCCAGGCAAGCATGCTGACAAATTCGCGTCAAGCTGGATAGACCTTCCTGGCTATCCCATAATCGAGGTAGACGGCGAGGAGAGGGGAAGGGACACCGCGCTCAGGCTGCGCCAGCGCAGGTTCCTCATCTCCAGCCGCGGCGCTGGCGGAGGGAAGGGACAATGGTCGCTCCCGCTGGAGTGCCAGCTCGACGGCAACAGGCGCGTCACGTCACTGCTGGACTCGCCGCAGCTGCGCCTTGCTACAGGAGGCGCTCGCTGGGCCAAGTTCAACTACGGGCAGCACTACCTCTACAGGGTGCGGTATCCCGGCTGGATGCTCAGGCGCCTCGGCGTCCTCATGCGCTCCGGCAGGCTCCGCGGCGCAGATTCGTGGGGGATAGAGAACGACCTCTTCGCCCTCGCGAGGTCCGGAGCGATAAGGATAGGCGAGTATCTCGACTTCATCGAGTCGTACTGCATGGATCCCGACTACCCCCTCGCCTTCTCAATCTCGTCACACCTCGCATGGCTGCAGCTCATGCTAGACTCCAAAGGCCCTGTGCAGAGGCTAAGCGAGATAAGCATGAGATACCACCTCGGCGCGCTCGGGCGCCTGGGATGGAAGAGGCGCAGCGGCGAGCCCAGCCTCGACACAATGTTCAGAAGCGACGCGATCTCGAGCCTGGGCAGGCTCGGGCACAAGGCCACGGTCTCAAAGGCCCTCTCCCTCTTCAGCGCATACCTGCGCGGCAATCCCATCGAGCCCGACATAAGGGCAGCGGTCTACGGCCTCGCCGCATGGACCGGAGACATGGCAAGGTTCAAGCGCATGGTCTCGCTCTACAAGAAGGAGACAGTACCTGACGACAAGAGGAGGCTCCTGCAGTCCCTCGCGATGTTCAGGGACCGGGCAGTGATAAACGCTGTGCTGAGGTTCGCATACACGCGCGACGTGAGGCTGCAGGACTCGTACGTGCTTCCGGCCATAGTCTCATCGAATCCTGTAGGGCGGCACATGATCTGGAAGTGGACGAGGAAGAACTGGAAGGCGCTCATGCCCATGTACGACAGCGGCACTCACATGCTCGATAGGTTCGTCACGAACCTGAGCTCATCGTCAGACCCGGAGGAGAGGAGGCAGATCGCCGCGTTCTTCGCCATTGGGTCCAATATGCGCGGAGACCTCAAGCTGAGGACAAGGCAGTCGCTCGAGAGGATAGACGCCAACATCAACTTCATGAAGGCGAACGGCCTCTCCTGACCGGTCATCAGACAAGGCCTGGCCCGAGCTCCTTCCCGAAGAGCGCGTCGATCCTGAAGACCCTGACCCTGTCCCCCATCCGCGTCGTAATCTCATAGAACGGGAGGTATGCCTCTCGCACCTCCACGACCTCTGCAGACGGGAACGCGAGCGCAAGTGCAGCTCTCGCGTCGTCGCTCTTGCCATGCCGCTCCATCACCATGGCTGAGTCAACGGCGCAAGGGAGCAGGTCTGGCCTCTTCACCATCAGCGCGCGTCTCCTGTCCGGCACCGCTATCCTGTCGTTGTATATGCTCACCAGCCCTGCGTCTTCGAACCTGGAGAGCGCCTTGAACGCCGCGCCTTCGTCTATGCCATTCGAACGCGCGACCCTCTCCACCTCCGAGGTTCTCCTTCCCGAGAGCGACGCAAGCAGGCGCCTCTCTGCCGCGCTGAGCCTCACGGCCCTAGGCGCGGCAGCGCCGCCGCTCCTGACCCTTCCATCAAGAAGCAGGAGCGCCATATGCCCGTCGACGACGGCGTACCTCTCCTCGAACTCGTTCCTCCTGCGGGTCGGGATCCGCAGCATAGCCACATAGGCAGGCAGGTATCGCTCCTCGACGCTCTCTACAGCCTCGACGGCCCCGCCGAAGAGGAGGAACCTCTTGCGCAGCAGGCGCGCCGCATACGCGCGCGCCTCCTCCTTTGATACTGCCTCCCTGATCAAGAGGCGTGTCGAGGCCTCACCCACGGTTGGCGCTCTGGCTGCCCTCGCCACGCCTGTGCTGCCCCGCGTTCCCTTTATCTCCTTTATCAGCGACCCAAGGTCTACCGCCTTACGTACTTGGCCGCTGAGCAGCGGCGTCGCCCCGCCGTGCCTTACGCGCCTCTCCTTCACGCTGAACCTTGCGTTCCCGCCGAGCCCGAAGCTGACGAACTCGCCCGTCTTCAGCGCGGGGAGCTTCGCAAGCTCCCTCTTGTCGTCGAATAGGACATTCACGGCTCCCAGGTCGTTCTCCGTAGTAAGCTTTCCTATGAAGCCGTATGAGCACTGTGCAAGTACGTTCTTGTTTATGTTGGCCGGCCTCTGCGTCGCTACTATCAAGCCGATGCCCCGCTTCCTCCCGCGTACGCTTATCTCCTCTACCCTGTTCAACCCCTTGTGCAGGATCTGGGGGCAAAATTTGTCTGCCTCCTCTATTATGACCAGGTACGGCGACCTGAGCTTCTCCTCGAGCGAGTAAAGCGTCGAGAGGACGTCATCGACGCGCCTCTCCTTCTCGACCTCGTCAGAGACGTCGAAGACTACAGGGACGCGGTTCACTATGCTGCTCCTCAGCAGTCTCCCATAATCGACGCCGAGAGGAACGTCAGCGTCGTCTCCACCTACCCGAATCACGTCGAATGCGCTCTTCAGCGACCCGTACTCGCCCTCGGTGTCTACGATAAGGTACGGCAGGCCGTTCCTCGAGAGCTCCTCCGCTATTACTCCAACGAGATACGACTTGCCAGAGCCGCTCTGGCCTATCACGCAGCACCTTCCGGTGAGCATCGCCTGCGCGTCGACGTCCACCCCCTCCCCTATGTTTATCTCCATCTATGGAATTACACAATCAAGGTATAAAAAGAGGCGCAGGGAGACCCGCGCCGCCTGCCGAGCTCCTGCGCCTGCGCGTAACGCAATGGGCGCAGCCCGTGTGGTGCAAGGCATGGCAGAGCACCTTAACTTTATTAAAACCGCTGTGAGATATAAAAGTCGGTACAACGGCCTAGCCCTATGCGTTCCTAGCATTGGGCTATGGCATGGCGTCAGTGCCGTAGCGGTGTTCTTTTGATCAAGAGGGTTTTTGAGGGCCATGTCGACTACATGCAGATACTCGACGAGAAGGGCAACATGGACCAGTCCGCGCTCCCCTCCGGCCTGGGCGACGATGCGATACTCGAGATGTACAGGCAGATGTCTTTCGCCAGGGCGCTTGACGCAAAGGCGCTGAGCCTGCAGCGCCAGGGAAGGGCAGTGACGTACGCCCCGCTGCTCGGCCAGGAGGCCACGCAGATAGGGGCCGCGCTTGCGATGCGCAAGTCCGACCTCTTCGTCCCCAACTTCAGGCAGCACGGGGTCTTCATCGCGAGGGGCGTTCCGCTCTACAACATCTTCATGTTCTGGCGTGGCTTCGAGGAAGGCAACATAATATCCAGGGAGCTCGGCGTCTTCCCGTACATAGTTCCGGTGAGCTCTCAGATGCCCCATGCCGCTGGTATCGCGTTCGCGCAGAAGTACAAGGGCGCAGATGCAGCTGTGGTGGCGTTCTGCGGCGATGGGGGCACGTCAGAGGGCGACTTCTACGAGGCTCTGAACTTCGCCGGCGTCTTCAAGCTGCCCCTCGTCGCTATAATAGAGAACAACCAATGGGCCATCTCAGTGCCGCGGAAGAACCAGAGCGCAGCGGAGACACTGGCGCAGAAGGGCATCGCTGCAGGAGTCGAGGTCATGCAGGTCGACGGCAACGACGTCATAGCCGTCTACAAGGCCGTCGGCGACGCGATAGGCAGGGCCAAGGCAGGCACCACGCTTATCGAGTGCGTGACCTACAGGATGAGCATGCACACCACCGCAGACGACCCTACCAAGTACAGGCCGGATGCCGAGGTCGAGGCGTGGAAGCAGAGGGATCCGATTGCAAGGGTAGGCACCTACCTGAGAGCCAAGGGCCTGTGGGACGACCAGAAGGAAGCGGGGATGCAAGAGGGGTTCAAGAAGACCATAGACGAAGGCGTGGAGAAGGCTGAGCAGTTCAAGCCCGACCCGAAGTCCATGTTCGACAATGTCTACAGCTTTATGCCGCAGACGCTCAAGGACGAGTACGACGAGGCGGTGAAGGAAGGGTTCTGGCAGCAACAGCGATAAGATGATGCTATGCAGATGAACATGGTCTCGGCCCTGAACAGCGCGCTCGACGCGATACTTAAGGAGAACGAGAACGCGGTAGTGCTGGGCGAGGACGTCGGCACAGACGGCGGCGTCTTCAGGGTCACCGACGGCCTGCGTTCCAAGTACGGCGAGAAGAGAGTGATCGATACCCCGCTCGCCGAGTCTGTTATAATAGGCTCGTCGATAGGCATGGCCATGTGCGGCATGCTCCCGATAGCAGAGATACAGTTCGCTGGGTTCATGTACATGGGCTTCGACGAGCTCATCAACCATGCCGCGAGGTACAGGAGCAGGTCGAGGTCTACCTTCACCGTGCCCATGATAGTCCGCACTCCGGTCAGCGGCGGCGTGCGCACGCTCGAGCACCACTCCGACAGCCCCGAGGTATACTATTCCCACGTAGGCGGCCTTATTGTCGTCGAGCCGTCATCGCCTTACGACGCAAAGGGCCTCCTGATAAAGGCCTCGCGCATGAAAGACCCTGTCATCTTCCTTGAGCCTACAAAGCTTTACAGGCTCTTCAAGCAGGAGGTGCCTGAGGAGCCTTACGAGGTGGAGATCGGTAAGGCGAGCAAGGTCAGCGAGGGCGACGACCTCGCCATAATCACATACGGGACCATGGTGCCTGTGGTCAAGGACGTGGTGGCGCAGAAGAAGGTCTCCGCTGAGGTGATCGACATCAGGACCATCAACCCGCTCGACGAGGCCGCGATACTCGAGGCCGCGAAGAAGACAGGGAAGGTGCTCATAGTCCACGAGGCGCAGCTGGGCTTCGGCGCAGGCGCAGAGATTGCGGCAAGGCTGGCCGAGAAGGCGATCTTCGACCTCGACGCGCCGATAATGCGGGTAGGGTCGGACAGCCTGCCATACCCGTTCCCCGGCTACGAGCAGTACTACATACCCAACGCCTTAAAGATATCCAGGGCTATAGACAAGCTGCTTTCCCAGTAAGGTAAGGTGGAGATGATGAAAGAGATAAGGTTCGTAGATGTCGGGGAGGGCATAACCGAGGGCCGCATACAGAAATGGCTCGTCAAGGACGGGGAGTCCGTAAGCGAGGACCAGGCTGTAGTCCAGGTGGAGACGGACAAGGCCGTGGTGAATGTCCCGGCTCCGATAAGCGGCAAGATAAGCATATCGGCAAAGGAGGGCGCGCTCGTACATGTTGGCGATCTGATAGCTGCGATAGGCACAGATGCAGAGTTGCAGAACGCGTCTGCCAGCGCGCAGGGAGTACCGCAGGCTCAGGCCGCAGTTCCGACTGCGCATCAGGTACAGGCTGCGCCGCAGCCGCAACAGGCAAGGGCAGGACGCGGACCTACAGAGACGATAGCTACGCCTGCTGTGAGGAAGCTCGCGCGCGACCTCGGCATAAACCTCTTAGAGATCTCCGGCACGGGCCCGGGAGGCAGGATACTCGAGAACGACGTGCGCTCTATAGCGCATCAGGCTGCAGGCCAGGCCAGGCCTATCCCCAAGTTCTCCGAGGTCCTTGAGGAGAGCCACTCCGCCGACGTGGAGCGGATCCCGCTCTCACAGACCAGGAAGGCAATAGCAAGGAACATGGAGGCGTCATGGACCATACCTAGGGCAGTGCACATGGACAAGATAGACGCGACAGCGCTCTTCGACGTCGTACAGAGGGAGAAGCCCCGCGTCCTGCAGGAGATGGGCGTGAAGCTCACAGTCCTGCCGTTCGTCATAAAGGCCGTGATAAAGGCGTTGCTGGAGAACCCCAACTTCAATGCGAGCTACGACCACGAGAAGCTTGAGATAGTCGTCAAGAAGTACTACAACATAGGCCTCGCGGCTGAGGCCCCTGACGGGCTCAAGGTGGCCGTGGTCAAGGGCGCAGACTCAAAGTCCATCATCGAGATCGCGAGATCGATACAGGAACTGGGCAAGAAGGTCAGGGAGAGGACCATCTCTCTCGGCGAGATGCAGGACAGCACATTCACCGTCTCTAACATAGGGAGCCTCGGCGGCGGGTACTTCTCCGTGCCTATGATAAACTATCCGGAGGTCGCCATCCTCGGCATACACCTGATACGCGATGAGCCCGTAGTGAGAGAGGGCAAGATAGAGATAAGGAAGGTCCTCCCGTTCTCGCTAGTCTTCGACCACAGGGTCGTCGATGGCGCAGAGGCCGTGAAGTTCGGCAACGCGCTCATCAAGTACCTCGAGGATCCCGACTTCCTCGAGATGGTCTAGGTATATCCATGGTAATGGGCTCCCTCCCCGAAGAGGTCGATCTCGCTGTGATAGGCGGAGGCGTCGGAGGATACGTGGCTGCTATAAGGGCTGCGCAGCTAGGGCTCTCCGTCACCTTGGTGGAGAAGGAGAAGCTCGGCGGCCACTGCCTCAACTACGC